>CAZWNM010000361.1:0-3795 GCA_964635765.1 uncultured Planctomycetaceae bacterium
GTTGGGACAAAGAAATTCGATCACGGGCATCACCGTTTTCGAGAGAAGTGTAGGGCGATACCATGATCATACCTCACAATAGCGGTCAAGACAACTGATCTTTATAAAAAAACATGTCCTTGACAGCCCCGGCATCTGTGCGAAACTAGTGGAGGAACCAGAAGAAGCAAGCCCGCGCGAGTCGCCGCATGTCAATCCTCGTCGTTTGTCCCGGATGTCGAAAGAGTTTTAAGGTCAGCGAGAAATTCGCCGGCCAAACGGGGCTATGTCCCAATTGCAAGCGGCAACTGCGGGTGCCGACCAAAGAGGAAGAAGTCAAGGTCCACGCGCCCGAGGAATTTGCCGGCGGCGGCAAAACCACGTCGGGCAAGCTCATCACGAAGCCGATCGCAAGGGCCGATACGAAGTTCCAGCCCCTTGCGGTCGCAATCCTCGTTGTCGCGTCGTTGCTCGTTGTGTTGCTCACATGGTTTGGCGAACGCGTCGGATTATTCGCCGGCCCGATGGGGGTGCGGAAGTTTTTCGCCATCACCGTCGGCCTGCTGGTGCTTTCGCCGGTTCTGGCCGTGGCCGCCTACTCGTTCCTGCGCGACGACGAATTGGAGCCCTACAGCGGCAAATCGCTTTGCATTCGCGCGACCCTTTGCGGCCTTGTCTACACGCTGCTTTGGGGCGTTTTTGCGTTATTGGTTTGGAGCGGCGTTGTCACGAGCGACCTTTGGACGTGGCTTTTCGCCGCACCGCCGATTTTGCTCGTCGGCGGACTGACGGCCATGGGCCTTTTTGATCTCGATTTTACGAACGGCGTTTTTCATTACGGTTTTTATATTATCATCACCGTGCTGTTGCGTTGTGTCGCCTGCTTGAGATGGTGGTGAGAAGAAGGGGCTAGGGGTTAGGGACTAGGGGCTAGTCTCTTGCCACCGACCTCTGACCCCTAGTCCCTAGCCCCTAATCTCTAGCCCCTTTTTTTATGTCCATTCTCGACATTCCCGAAGTCGTCGCACTCGATACTCGGCGCGGACTGATTCGCATTCCGCCGGAAGTCGATGTGCCGCTGACGCCGCGCGTGCGGCAATTGATCGATACGGCTGAATTTCGCCGTCTGGCCCGCATCAGCCAACTCGGTCTGGTGTCGCTGGTCTATCCGGCGGCCATTCATACGCGATTCGAACACTGCCTCGGCGTGTATCGGCTGTCGTTGCTTTATGTGAAGCAATTGGCGCACGACGAGCGATTTGCCAAAACCGTTCGGCCGGAAGACGCCGAAGTTTTCATCGCCGCCGCGTTGTTGCACGACCTCGGCCATTGGCCGTTTTGCCATCCGATCGAGGACCTCCGCCTGCCGGGCGTGCCGAGCCACGAACTTTTTGCCAACAGTTTTTTGTTGGAGGGTGAAATCGCCGACGTGCTGCGGCACGATTGGCACATCAACCCTCGCGACGTCGTCACGCTGTTGAGCGAAAAGCCTCGCGCCGCCGCCTCCAAAATACTCGCCGGCATGCTCTCCGGCCCAATCGACATCGACAAAATGGACTATCTCTACCGCGATAGCCTTCATGCGGGCGTGCCCTACGGCCGAAATTTCGATCAGCAGCGGCTCTTGGGCAGTTTGTGTTTGAATCGGGCCGGCGACGGGCTGGCCGTGGCCGACAAGGGAAAAACCGCCGCCGAACTCATGGTGTTCGCCCGATACGTCATGTTCAGCGAAGTCTATTGGCATCACGGCGTTCGCGCCGCGACCGCCATGCTGCAGCGGGCGTTTTATTTGCTCCACGGCTTGTTGGATTTGGACGGCCTGTTCCGCATGACCGAGCATGAAGCGATCGATGAACTGCAACGCGCCGCCGGCGATAGCCCCGCGGGCGAGTTGCTCGGCGGACTTTTCGGACCCACTCGCCAGCTCTACAAGCGGCTGGCCCAATATAGTTTCGTCGAACGCCGCGAGCTTTACGAGCGGCTGGCGCGTCGGCCGTTTCCGTGGCTGGCCGCCTGCGCCGAACGATTTGCCACGATCACGAGCGCGGCGCTCGGCCGGGTCGTGGCGCCGCACGAATTGCTTTTCGACGCGCCGCCGATAACGCGCGAAGTGCAATTCGACGTGGAGATTTATTTTCCAAAAGAAGATTTGTATCGGCCGTTGGGCGACGTTTCGCCGGTGATTCGGGCGTTGGCCACGGAACAATTCGACGATTACGTGAAGCGAGTCCGCATTTTCGCGCATCCCCCCGTCGCCGCCGACCTTCGCCGTTTGAGCAACCTTTCCGAGTTGCTCGATCAAGCGATTCAGCAGACGGAATAGCGGCGGCAAGCATCCATGCGCGACCTCGACGACCAAGATCGACAAAACGATGGACCACAAGTCGCATCCCGGCTTGCCTAACGGCAAGGGCTATCGGGTGGCTCGGCCACGGCAACGATCCGATTGCGTTCCGCAACATCCGCATCAAGAAATTGTCAGAACGAAAAAAGAAGCCCGACCAGAAATAGTTCCGCGATTCATGCCGGAAATACTGATTCTTTGCGAATATGCCACGATGAATGGCGGCGAGCGATCGATGGCAACCACTCTCGACCCCGTGCGCGCGGCCGGCTTTTCGCCGGTCGTCGCCGCTCCGCGCGAAGGACCGCTTGCCGACGCGCTGGCCGCTCGAAACATGGAACATCTTCCGTTCGATTGCCAAGCCGACGGCCACCGCGTTCCACAGGCCAAGCTCCGCGAGCAATTGGCCACCATGCTCGAACATCGCCGGCCGGCATTGCTGCACGCCAACAGTTTGGCGATGGGCCGGCTGTCCGGCCCAGTGGCCGCGCGGCTCGAATTGCCGAGCATCGCGCACCTACGCGACATCATCAAACTCAACCGCCAAGCCGCGGCCGATCTGAACTGCCATCGCCGTCTGCTGGCCGTCTCAAACGCCGTCCGGGAATATCACATTTCCGGCGGGCTTTCGGCCGATAAAACTTACGTCCTTTACAACGGCGTCGATCTCAACGAGTTTCGGCCGCGAACGCCGACCGGCTTTTTGCACCGAGGACTCGGACTTCTGAAAGAAGGCAGCAGCGACGTTCCGCTAATCGCCACGGTCGGGCAAATCGGCCTGCGCAAAGGCCAAGATGTGTTGCTTCGGGCCGCCGCAATGTTGTTCGAGCGTTGGCCAAACGTCCATTATCTCGTGATCGGCGAGCGCCATTCGCAAAAGGAAGAATCGCGACGGTTCGAGGGGGACTTGCATCGCGCAGCCGAACAATCGCTGCCCGGACGGGTGCATTTTCTCGGCCGCCGCGACGATATGGCCGCGATTTTGTCGGAGGTGACGCTGCTGGTGCATCCGGCGCGTCAGGAGCCGCTCGGCCGCGTGTTGCTGGAAGCGGCGGCCTCGGGCACGGCCGTCGTGGCGGCCGATGTCGGCGGCACGCGGGAGATTTTCCCGCCCGAACGCGATGCCGCGCGGATTGTTCCGCCCAACGACGCCGAACAGCTTGCCGCCACGATATCCGAATTGCTCGCCGACGGCGAATTGCGAACCCGTTTGGGTAACGCCGCGCGGCAATGTGGGGCGGAGCGATTCGACATTCGCAAAACCGCCACCGCATTGGTGCGGCATTATGAAGCGTTGTTACAACGCCCTTAGCATCCCTGCCGCTTTGTGAAGCGTCTCTTCATATTCCTGCTCCGGCGTCGAATCGGCCACAATGCCGCCGCCGACCGGAAATTGCAACCAACCGCGGCCGGCGATGATCGTGCGGAGGAGAATGCTCAGATCGAGCGCACCGTCGAAGCCGAGATACACC
>CAZWNM010000362.1:0-3780 GCA_964635765.1 uncultured Planctomycetaceae bacterium
TGCACACCTACTTCTGGTATTTTTATTTTAGCCCCCGAGGTTTCGGGGTCGGAGGTGGTGTGTAAGTCAATTGGCACAATCCACGGAAGACCAAGTCCCGAGACCTTGATGAGGTTTCGGGGCTTTTTTTGTTGGAAAAATGGAGAATTAGTGGTCAGTGGTTAGTGGCCAGTGGCTAGTACGAAAACACAAGCGGTTTTTTCAATCCCCAATTCCTGAACCCTGAAAGGAACTTTCCGGTGATTGTTGTTATGAAACGCGGCGCTACCCAAGAACAAATCCAACACGCCATTCACCGGGTCGAAACGCTCGGCCTGAAGGCGCATCCGATCTACGGCACCGAACGAACCGTCATTGCCGCCGTCGGCGAAAAACGCGATGAGTTCCGCCAATCGTTGGAAAGCTGTCCCGGCGTGGCCGAAGTCGTGCCGATCCTGGCGCCCTACAAAGTCGCCAGCCGCGAAGTCAAGGAGGAGCCGACCGTCGTTCACGCCGGCAGCTTGATCGTTGGCGGCGGCCGTCTCGGCATCATCGCCGGGCCATGCTCCATCGAAAGCGAAGAGCAAATGCTGCGGACTGCCAGGGCCGTCAAGGCCGCCGGCGCCACGGCGCTGCGCGGCGGCGCGTTCAAGCCGCGAACCAGTCCGTATAGCTTCCAAGGCTTGAAGGAAGATGGACTGAAAATCCTCGCCGCGGCGCGGGCCGAAACCGGCTTGGCCGTCGTTACTGAAGTGGTCGCCTCGGAAGACGTGCCGCTTGTCGCCCGTTATGCCGACGTGCTGCAAATCGGCGCGCGCAACATGCAGAATTACCGCCTTTTGGAAGCCTTGGGCGACGTTGGCCGGCCAGTTCTCCTGAAACGCGGCGCCAGCGCCACGCTCGAAGAACTCCTGCTGGCCGCCGAATACATCCTCAACGCCGGAAATGCCGACGTGATGCTCTGCGAACGCGGCATCCGCACGTTCGAATCCCACACGCGATACACCCTGCCGCTGGCCTCCGTGCCGTGGTTGCACGAGCGAACGCACTTGCCGATTTTGGTCGATCCGAGCCACGGCACGGGCCATACGTCGCTGGTGACGCCTATGGCCGCCGCCGCAATTGCCGCCGGCGCCGACGGACTGATCGTCGAAGTGCATCCCGACCCGGAATCGGCCCTAAGCGACGGTTATCAATCGCTCGACCTCGACCAGTTCGACCATTTTATGACCCTTTGCCGCCGCGTGGCCGACGCGGTCGGAAAGAAGATCGAGGCGAACGCGCAACAGTGACGCAAAAGAATGGAACCACGGATAAAAAACCGTAATGAAAAAAGGCTA
This sequence comes from uncultured Planctomycetaceae bacterium, assembly GCA_964635765.1. Classification (GTDB taxonomy): domain Bacteria; phylum Planctomycetota; class Planctomycetia; order Pirellulales; family Thermoguttaceae. The sequence goes on from CAZWNM010000362.1 coordinate 1,320, forward strand.
CCACGAAATACACGGATTACACGGAAAAGTTGGATTCGCAGCCAATGCGAGTGTCGCTTATTGAATGGAATCCTCTGGTCTTGTTTCTGTTTGTCGAAAGGAAGGAAAAATGCATAATTCCGAAACCCCAGATTTAGAACCGAAGCCGGATGACTCGATCCCAACGATTGACATGGCAACAGCCAAAAATTACCGGCCAACAGAAAAATCCGATGGCATTGCTTCCGACCAACAGCAAAACAATCGCACTTGGTTTCCAATACTCTTGGGCGTTTTTTGCGGCATGGTTATATTTGTCCTGCTTGCAATGCTTGAGTCGCCGGCCTTTTATCGACTTACGGTTTTGGTATTCAATGAGACTTCTCCCAAAGCACTGTTCGCAATGCCAGGATACTATTGTGTCCATCGCGCGGTATTGTTCATATTAGCTGGCACTGGCGGTCTCGTTGGCGTCTTTTATTCACGGTGGCGCAAAAGAACGTCTTTGTTGTTCCTGCTGGCAACTCTTGTGGTCATCACTGTTTTTGCTTTTTCAGGATTCCATTGACGATTGATTTGCCGCAAATGGCTGAATCGCGGCAACTTTTTCGTGTATTCCGTGTATTTCGTGGTCAACAAAACCACTCCTCGATTTCCGTCCGCAAAATTTCCCGCTGCCAGCCGTCTTCGTGAATCGGCCAACTCTGAACCGTCGCCGCGCCGTCGCGAATGCGATGCGTACGGCGCCGCCGATGGGCGTAACGCCAACAGACCATTTCCGTCGCGGAAGGCGGCGGAACGCGGCCGGGCAGATTGCCGCGTCGGAATGATAGACGCTCGTGATCGAAAATGCTGATGACCACCGGCAGCCGGCATTCCAACATGCGACGCGCGATCAGTTCGTGACTGGCCGTGCCGTAACGCGCCTTGAGCTTCAATAAATCCCAATAGCACTCGGCCGCGTCGCGCTCGAACCACACGGTTGGCAGCAGCAGCCGGCCGGCCAACTGATTGGCTACTTGCTCTCGTGCGTCAGCCACGGTTTCGCGCGGATCGACGCCCCAGCACGCGAAAACACGATAGGCCGCGTGCTCGCCGATTTCGTGGGCGACGGCCTATTGCCGCCGCTCGAAACGCGGCTCGGGCCGCAACAGGATCGTCGGCATCGTTCGGCCCGACCACCGGTCGTTCAGCCGCACGTAGCGCGCTCGGCCCGACTGCCGATCGTCCCAGGCCACGACGATGCCGAGCCGTTTGGCCATCGCCAGGGCATCGACCGGCGGCGTTTGCACGCTGGTTTCCGCCAAAAGTTCTTCGGCCACACGGTCCAATCCGGCGGCCAACTCCTCGCGCGTGAATTCGGAAAGCATCGTCCCGTCCTCGTTGATGATATATACGTGCGTACACTTTATCATGTGGAAAAGGATTTGGCAAGCGGCGGAATTAGGCCGGGGCAATTTTTGACGGGAAACAGTTGGGACATGGCTTAACATCCACCCGACAAGGGCATTTGGCAGTAACGTGTTACGACGGTTTCGCATTGAAGCGGCGGAAGTTTTTCGGACGGCGGAATGTCGTCGTAACTTATTGTCGTTTAACGAGATACGACGACGCAAAAACACGTCGAAGCGGCCGTTTCATCCGGGAAAATCATTGCAGTTTTACGGCGGCTGGGTATAATAAAAGTCGGCACTAGTTTCCGCCACGCTCGACCTACGAGGCCGAGTGCCTGCCTGGGCGGGAAACAAGCTTGGGCGGTCTTGGAACGCTGCCCCAAGCCGGTGACATTGTCTTGTTTGTCACGGACGATACGGAAACCCGAAGCCGGCTCGCATGGGTGGTTTTCACGAGTCCGGCCTTTCTGGAGATGAGTGTCGTAATGACCGCAGCAGATCTGAAAAGCCGAACGGTTCGTGATTTGGCCTCGATGGCGAAGCAGAGGAAAGTTCCGGGCTGGCACTCCATGAAAAAGGAGGAGCTGGTCAAAGCCCTATTGCGGCAGGCTCGCACAGAGCCGGGCCGGCAAAACGGCCGCCGCTGCGCAAGCGGAAGCGGAAAATCCTCGCTCGTCCATTCCCAAGTGGCCGAACGATTGGAACAAATTCAAGCGAAACTGGCCGAAGCGAAGGATTTGACGTTCCACAGCGTCGAAGAAGACAGTCAACTGAAAGACCGGCTTGTGGTCATGGTCCGCGATCCCTATTGGCTGCACGCCTACTGGGAGTTAAATCGGAAGAGCGTCGAGCGGGCGAAGGTCGCCCTGGGGCAGTATTGGCACGGCGCGAAGCCGATCCTGCGGATTTACGAGGTTCTGCGCGATGGGACGACGATGGCCACCCGGCAGGCGATCCGTGACGTGGAAATTCACGGCGGCGTCAACAATTGGTACATCGACGGTTACAACCCGCCGAAGAGCTATCAGCTCGACATCGGCTACCATTCGCCGTGCGGCAGGTTTTTCTGCTTGGCGCGGAGCAACGTG
>CAZWNM010000363.1:0-3776 GCA_964635765.1 uncultured Planctomycetaceae bacterium
TGGCTGGCCCCGGCGCTTACCACGATGCTCCAGTGCGTGGTGGCAAACCGGTCCCGGAGCGCCGGCAATCGTTCGAGTTTGCTGTCGTGGGTTATCATGGCTCTATTCTAAGGCCACAGCGCCCCGGTCGCAATGAGGCCCTGCGGTGGTACAAGAGGGGCAGTCGCATTTTCGCGCCGTCAAGCATGTTTGCGCGGCAACGTCGATTGTGCCGCGAAAATTGGGACAGTCTCCGGCGAACGCGGACTGAAACCCGCATCCCTCGTTCGCCTCGTCATCGGGTTCATCCGATTGCTCGCCGCGAGAAGGCCGCGACGATCAGAAGCAAACACAATTTCCTATCTCGGCTCCATGCCGGGCGATTCGAGTTATAGGACGTCTGCGTCGCGGTGAAAGTCAATTCCGCAGCCGGGAAAAGTCCACGAAGACAATCTTCGTGTTCCCGATGTTCACGGTTCCTTCGGGTGTTTTCAGTCCCTCGGAAGCTTTCGGGTAAAACTTTTCTAATACAGGCAATGGTACTATTGGAATACCATCGTGGGTTTCGATAAACAGCACGTGCCCCTTTGCCAGCGGCAGGAATTCGTCGTACTGTGTGTTGAACAATTTCCCTACGGTCATTCCTTTTTGCCGTGCCATGTCGCTCAACCTTTGCCAGTACGGCGAATTTCCGATAATAAACGCCTGCTGTTCCGACGGAACGACGCCAGCCGGTTGGCTCGCGTCAGCGCTGCCGGATGCCTCCCAATCGATGCGGTGCTCGGAAATCGGCGGCGTTCCACCCTGGTTCTCCCACCAGCCTTTCCAGGCGGCCACGTTGTCGCCGAAGTTTTTTCCAGTCAAGCGCACCAGCGAAATCTGGGCCCAGAGTTGAGTGTCTATGTTGTAGTGATACGTCAGATGGACGAGGTCGGGAACCACGGTTTGGTTGCCGATGATCCCCAGGGCGCGGACGGCCATCCAGCGGTCGCAATTGTCCTTCATGCTCCGATCCGCCGCGATTTGCAGGAGACCGGGAACTGCCTTCTTGCTATCCAGGCACGCCAGGACGTTGATGGCCAAAATTCGCTCATTCCAATCGTCGCTGAGGAGCTTCGCCAAGGCTTTTTCTTCTTCGACCGCTTTGGCCGGCGAGTCCAAACGTTGCAACCACGACTGGTCAAGAAAGCCCTTCATTTTTTTCTCGCATACGTCACGAAGCCGCCGTTGTGTCGCATTGAGCTTGCCGTCGACGGTGGTTGAAACGACGCCGGCAGGTTGGCTCACTTCAGCGCTGCCGGATGTCTTCCAATCGATGCGTTGCTCGGAAATCGGCGGTGTTCCGCCCTGTTTCTCCCACCAGCCCTTCCAGGCGACCACGTCGTCGCCGAAGTTTTCTCCGGTGAGCCGCACCAAGGATATTTGGGCCCATAAGCGGGCGTTCTTGTTGTAGTGGTACGTGAGATGAACGAGTTCCGGGACAACGCTCGGGTCGCCGATCATTCCGAGGGCGCGGATGGCCATCCAGCGGTCGCGATTATCCTTCACTCTCCGTTCGGCGGCAATTTGCAAGAGGCCGGAAACCGCCTGTTTGCTGCCGAGGACCGCGAGGGCATTGATGGCGGAAATCTCCGCGTCGGAGTCGTCACTGGAGAGCTGTCTTAGCAGTTCCTCTTCCTTGACGGCTTTTTCCTGGGGATTCAGATTCTGCAACCCCGGTTGGCTAAAGAACCCTTTGAAATAGTTCTCAGTCCAGTCACGGAACTGCCGCTGCGTTTTGTTAAGCTTGACGTCGCGGGCGAATTCGGGCCGGCTAGCAACGCCGGAAGCGGCCGAAAGTGGTTGAATTCTTGGCTTCGACTTTTCGAGCACCAACAACGTGACACCGGAGCCAGAGATGGATTCAAACTTCTCGGGCCGTGGTCTATCGGAACAATAGGCGATATACAACCGTTCTCCTTCAAACTTGTAGATGCCGAGGAGGTCTTTTCCGTAATGCTCTTTTCCGTGGTACCGCGAAATCGTGATTTTCTTTGGCTGGAATGCCCCGTCTTCCATGACATAACGTCCCGTAATGACATTTTCGAGCGGCTGGACATTGTTGATGTCAATCACGCCGTTCTCATAAAACCAGCAGATTCTGTCAAATCCAGGCCCTTGCGACACAAGCTTGCCGTTATTCGTTTCACGCACGATGTCCCAACAGCCTAAAACGGCAGTTTTCACTGCGGCTGGCTGCTCTGCGATCGGCTTTGCAATCTCGATTGGGAAATGGGCGCGATTCGACTCCGCCCGTTGATACATGACGAACAACACCGCTCCCATGAATGCAAGAACACCGCCCACAAACGCGCTTATCAACATTGCCACCAACCAGCGACGGCGCCTCGGGCGGGACAATCCGTCCTCCAACTGCCGGCGGGCCTCGGCCGCTTGCAATCGCGCCTTGAGCACGTTTTGCTGGCTGCGAAGGCTGGCCAATGTGGCGTCGGCCTTGGTCAATTGCTCTTGAAGGTCTTCGACCTGCTCCTGCGGCAGTTGGCCCTCTAGGCTGAGGGCTTCTTTCAACAGTTTTGCCAGCCGATCGCGACGCCGCTGGTACTCAGCCACCGCGGCGGCCATCTGCATGGTCGTGCCCTGCATTTCCTGAACGTACTCGGGCGCATAGCGGCGAAAGATCGTGGCCGCCCAATCCCTTGCTCGTTGCCAAGGGTTTTCGGACGGGAACGGCAGCAAGAACTGTTCCGCCTCCAATCTCGCGGTTGGCTCATCGGCTGAAACGCTCAGGATTACAGCTCCCACCGGTCGGCCTTCGCGAAACGCCCGGAGATCGGCCAACACCGCAGCGCAAGACGCGTATCGATCGTCAGGCTCTTTGGCCATCATGCGGGCGACGATATCGACCAGCGGTTGCGGCACTTCCGGCGCGGCCTGCTTCAGGGGAAAGGGCAGCTCGTAGGCGTGTTGGAAAATCATCGCCGTCGGGCTGTCGCAGAGAAACGGCAAGCGGCCAGCCAGCAATTCATAGAACATGACGCCCAACGAATAAATGTCGGTTCGGCCATCGATCGCTCGCCCCCGCGCCTGTTCCGGGGCAAGATAATCGACGGTGCCCATTATCACGCCGGTTACCGTCATGCGTGTGCTGGCGTTAAGGTGGCGGGCCAGCCCAAAATCGACAAGCATGGCCCGGTCGCCGGCCCGTTCCAAGAGGATGTTGCCGGGCTTGACGTCGCGGTGAATCAATCCCTGAGCATGAGCGGCCCCCAGGCCGGCCAAACATTGCTTGACGATCGTAATCGCCTCATCGATAGGCAACCGCTTTTCGCGCGCGAGACGTTGCGCCAGCGATTGCCCGTCGATGAGTTGCATGGCAAAGAAATGGTGTTCCGCATCCTGACCGATAAAATAGATGGGCACCACGTTCGGATGCGACACTTTGGCTGCAGCCGTCGCCTCGGCGCTGAAGCGACGGACGAATGCTTCGTCGCGGGCCAGGGGCGCGGCCAACACCTTGATGGCCACGTAACGATCCAACGAGGCATCGTAGCCCTGGTAGACGTCGCCCATCCCGCCGGAGCCGATTCGGCCGACGATCTGAAAATGCCCTAGTTGCTGGAACGGGAGCTTTTCATCGGCCGTGGGCTTGGCCCGCGGAACAACCGCCCCGCCCCGAGGCGGCGTATCGTTGGGGCCAACCACAACACTGCCTGACCGTGGCGTTTCCAAGGCCGAGGTTGCCTGCTTTTCCGGCAACTGCCGGATCAACGCATCGAGGGCCGCCGCCAAGGCGTCGC
>CAZWNM010000364.1:0-3775 GCA_964635765.1 uncultured Planctomycetaceae bacterium
CGGCCGCCGGCTATCAGGTCTATTTCCTTGACGGCTACCGCAGCACGCCGGAACTTTCGTTCGCCGTGCGATACAAAAAATGCGATTGCGGCATCATCATCACGGCCAGCCACAATCCGCCGGCCGACAACGCCGTGAAGGTCTACGGCCCCAGCGGCGGCCAATACGTTCCGCCGCACGACGCCGACTCGATCGCCGAGATGCAAAGCGTCACCTGGATCAAGCGGTTTCCGTTCGCCGAGGCGTTGGCCGACGGCCGCGTCGTTTATTGCCAGGAAGAAGTCGATGCCGCTTTTTGCAAAGCGGTGTTAAAACAAACCGTGCCCGGCCCGCGAAACATCAAGATACTTTATTCGCCGCTGCACGGCGTCGGCGCGTCGGCGGTGCCGCCGGTGTTGAATGAGGCCGGTTTTCAGGATTTTGAGATATTCGGCCCTCATGCCGCGCCCGACGGCGATTTTCCAAACGTGCCGAACCACGTAGCGAATCCCGAGAATCCGGCGGTATTCGACTTGCTGATCGAGCGAGCGAAGCAGTCGGGCACCGAGTTGATTTTGGCCACCGATCCCGACTGCGACCGCCTCGGCTGCGCCGTTCGCCGCACGCCGGCCACGGACGCCCCTTGGACCACGTTGACCGGCAATCAGCTCGGCTCTCTCTTGGTCGATTTTCTGCTGGGCAATCGGAAAGCCGCCGGCACGCTTTCGCCGAAAAATTACGTCGTCAAAACGCTCGTCACCACGGAACTGATCCGTCACATCGCCGATGATTACGGCGTTCAAACCGCCGGCAACTTGCAGGTTGGGTTCAAGTGGATCGGCGCGGAAATGGACGCGCGCGGCCCGAAAGATTTCATTCTGGGCGCGGAAGAATCGTACGGCTTCCTGATCGGCGATCACGTGCGCGACAAGGACGCCGCCGTCGCCTCGCTGGTCACGGCGTGCTTGGCCGCCAAACTGAAAGCAGAGGGCAAAACCCTTTTCAGCCGGTTGGTCGAACTCTTCCGAAAATACGGCTGCTCGAGCGAGTCGCAAATCAGCGTGCAAATGCCCGGTGAAAAGGGCATGGACGACATGCAGGCCTTGATGTCGCGGCTTCGCACCGACCCGCCCGTGGCGCTCGGCGGATTGAAAATCGTCCGGTCGCGCGACTACTTGAATCTTGTCGAAAAAGACGCCGCCGGCAAGCCGTCGCCGCTCGCCGCTCCGAAGGGCGACATGGTGATGTTCGATTTCGAACAAGCCGGCAACACCATCGCCGTTCGGCCTTCCGGGACGGAGCCGAAGGTGAAAATTTATCTCTTCGCCTACGATCCGCCGTCCGCCGGCATCGACATTGCCGTCGTGCAAGCCGCCCAGGCGGCGCGCATGAAAGCGATCGGCGATGATTTTAAGGCGTTTGCGGGAACGTAGGCAATAGCTCTTGCAACGGTTGCAACAGCCTTGCTGAACCATCCAAATTGGCTTAGAATAGACATGTTTTCATAAGGAGGAGCTATTATGAGCCAAATTGTTTGGGATGTACCGAATGAAGCTCTTATGGCCTTGAAGCTTCCACCGCAAGCAATGGGCGATATGTTGCGAATGGCTGCGGCAATGAAGCTTTTTGAGATGGGAAAAATTTCATCCGGCGCAGCCGCCGCGTTGGCCGGCGTGCCGCGCGTCGTCTTCTTGTCGAAGTTGGCCGATTACGGCGTCGATACGTTTCGCCTAAACGAAGAGGATATTCAACGGGAGACGCCACTTGTCGGAGATCATCTGTAATACTTCGCCTATCCAGTATCTATACCAAATCGGCGCGATTCATCTGCTGCCTTCGCTTGTCGGGCAAGTAACGATACCGCGAGCCGTTGTCGAGGAATTGGCGGAAGGTCGGCGACGGGCTGTTTCGTTGCCCGACGTGGCAACATTAGACTGGATAAAAATCCGCCGTCCGGCCAGCGAAGCCGTCTTGCCCTTGGTTGGCGGACTTGGGCCTGGCGAGACCGAGGTCTTGATGTTGGCCTTGGAGTCACCCAATGCCATTGTTATCTTGGATGATGGTCTTGCGCGTTGGGTTGCGGAATCCATTGGCGTCCGTTTGACCGGCACATTGGGCGTTTTGCGAGATGCCAAAAAGGCAGGGATCATTTCCGCAGTAAAACCATTTCTCGACCAACTGCAAGAACACGGTTTTTGGCTGGCGTCGAAAACACGATCGGTTGTACTGCGTCAAGTTGGGGAATAACCTAACCAATCATGGACTCAACTCGCCACAAACGCCTGGCTTTCGCGGTTGCGGCGTTCCTGCTGTTGTTTTGGTCGCCGGCGGTATTTGCGCCGTTTTGGCAAGACGATTTCGGTTGCATGCTCCATGCACGCGAGGCCGCCGCGCAAGGAAAATCGTGGGCGGCCGATTTCACCAAGTCGCCGGATGATTGCTTTTGGCGGCCGATGAAAATGCTGCTGTATTGGCGGCCTTTGCAAGCGCTCGGCGGAAACCCAGTCGTCGCCCATTGCTTCAATCTTTTGCTGCTGCTGGCGTCGAGCGCGGCCGTCGGGCGATTGACCGCCACGCTGCTCGGGCTTCGTTTTCCGAAAACTCGTTTTCCCGACGCCGACCCTGCGCTCGGCGGCGTTGCGGCGATGTTGTTTTACGGCGTCCATAACGTCCAATTCCTGCCGGTCGCCTGGGCGTGCGTCGTTCAAGACCCGATGTTTATCCTGTTTGCAGCCTTGTGCTTGCATTTCTGGCTCGTTGCGATTTCGACCGGCGGTCGGCGCGGCGCGATCGCCGCCGTTGCGGTTTTTCCGTGCGCCGTCGCCGCCATGTCGTGCAAGGAAGTGGCGATCGTGTTGCCGGCGCTCGCCGCCGTTTTAGCCGTGTGGGTGCAGCCGCCGAATCGGCCCTTTTACCGCCTGCCAAAGCGCGCGTGGCTCCTGGGGGTTTTGCTCGCCGGCGCGACCGGCTTGTGGTGGATCGTCCATCAACGCATGACCGTGCCGCCGCCCGACGAATATCGGATGCGGTTTGGCATGAATCTTTTGCGCAACGGGACGTGCCTTTCGCTGTTTCTATTCGAGGTGCCGCGAGAGGCGATTCGTTTTGCGATCGAAAAACATTCCGCAATCGCCGCCGTTTGGGGCGCGGCGTGTTTTGCGACTGCCTTTTCGGGTTTCATCGTGTTGATTTGCGCCGTTCGCGGCCGGATGGGTCGGCGCGATGTTTTGTGCGTTCTTGCGTTCGTGGCCTTGGGTTTCGGCCCGCATTTGCCGCCGGCGTGGAATTGCTATGAGTATTACGCGGGAACGGCGCTGGCGGGTTTCGCCATTTTCGTGGGCATGGCGTCGCATCGGCCGCGCCGCCTGGCCGTGGCCCTGCTGTTGCTTCTTGGCGCATCGACGCTGGCCGTGGCCGGCAACTATCTGCTGCCGTATCCGGCGGTTTTGGCCCGCGCGCGTTGGGCCGAGCGGCAATTGGACATCGTCCGCGCGATGCGCGACGCCGATCCCCGAAAATTTCAGCCGCCGATCTATCTCCGCGTGGAAGATGAACACAAGTTTCACGCATTCGACCGGACCGGCCTTGCCTACGCGCTCGATATGCGCGTGGACGATTTTGTGAAACTATCGCCCGCTGAAAATCCGCCGAAGCCATCGCCGATTCTCGTCGTGCCAGCGTCGGGCGATGTGCATTGGTGGGCCGGACGCGACGGATTTGCCGGATGTGCGGGCGTGTTTTCTTTCGGCATCATCCGATGTTGCGAAAATTCCCCGTGCGGCCGAAAAGTGTGGTA
>CAZWNM010000365.1:0-3773 GCA_964635765.1 uncultured Planctomycetaceae bacterium
CGGCACCGCCAACGGCGGGCAAATCGGCCGCTCAGTCGTTGCCAGACGAGTCCGCCGGTGTGGCGATTGTGTCTAGGCGGCGTTCGTGAAAGCGTCCTATCGTTGGCGTTCCAAATTGTCGAGGTGTTGTCGCGGCGGCCTTGACGGCTTGGCCATCCGTCAGCTCGCTCAGGTCGGCCGTAATGACAGTTGAATCGGGCCTACGGAATCTATTTCGCCGCCATCAACGGCTACAATCGCGCGCAATTCCAACTCTATCGGGCCTTGGGCTTTCCCGCTCGAACCCTGTTGTGCGACCATCCCGTCGGCAAGATGCAACCGCTCGACACGTCTCGGCCGGCAAGCATGGCCCCCATCTACTCGCGCGGTAATCAATAACGCATTCTGCGAACGTCGCCCACACACTCGATGTGCGGCACATTTACGGCTTTCGCCCGCGCAGACGTTTTTCCACTGACGCCAAATACTCGTTCGACGGCAAGCCGTAGGGCCGGAATTTTTCGGTCACGCCTTGCCCTTCGTCGTAAAGAATCGCGCGATGCACGCCCAAGCGGCTTGCCTCGGGCGAATCCATCAGGCTGCTCGAATCGTTCGCGTTCATCTGGAACAGAATCCGCATCTCGAAATCCTGCATGCTTTGCCGATCCAACATGCGAGCGACGTTGCTGTACGTGTCGCACCAAATGAGCGTGTGGATTCCATGCGGCGGGCCTTCTCGCAAAATCGCCGAAAGCAGCTTCGCCGGACTTGCCGGCGCGTCGCCGCTCGAAAAGCTGAAATCGTCTTCCTTCCGCAAGTCGCGGAACCGGCCCAAGTTGTAAAGAAACAGATAAACCGGCGGTGGATTGTCGTGGCCCGCCTGCTGACGCAAGGCTAAATCGTCGGCGATTTCGGCCATGCACGCCGGCGTTTGTCGCACGCCGGCGATCTTCACCGCCTGCGGCGCAACAGCGGCCAGGCGATTCCAAAAACCGACTTCCGGCGCGTCGGATCGCATGCCGTCGAAAATATAGAACTTGGCGTCGGGCGGAGGATTTTGCGCCGCCAAACTGATGAAGCACGATGCGAATACGCCGAGGGCCGCCTCTTCGCGGTGCCCGACCATCAGCAAATTGCTGCCGTTTTGCCGCAAAAACATCGCCGCCGTCGGGTCTTTAATCGCCACAGCCGAGCCGAGCCACGCCGGCGTCGCCGCAACGGGCGCGGGCCAGCGGTCGGCCTCAAGCAGTTTTTGCAGCGGCGGATTATCGCTCAAATCGGCCGCCACATTGCCCTCGAAAATGATCGGCGGCGGAACCTTGCATTGCCGCTGCCGTTCGAGCTGATTGATGCGATTCAAGTATTCGTCGCGCTCGCTGTCGGCAAGCCAAACGATTTGAAACGGATGGTTGCCTTCGTAAAGGCCGTTCGCGTCGTTGTAAATCGCCTCGCCGGGCCGAGTCAACAGCCGAGCGGCGGTGTTGTCTTCGCTCAAAATCAGATGGGCGTCGGCCTCGCTGCATTGCAACGCGATGCGAACCGCCATTTGCCCGATCGTGCTGCGCGCGAGCGTGTAGGCCCCGCCGAGCGTTTGCGAACCGAGCATGATATGAATGCCGAACGCACGGCCTTGACGCACGAGCCGGTCGAGCAGCAGCGCCGCGTCTTGCGAAATGCGGTCGTCCTCGACGAACAATTCCTGAAACTCGTCGATAATCAGCAGGATTCGCGGCAGCCGAGCGGTCGGCTCGGCGTTTCTGTAGCCCTTGATGTCCTGAAAGCCTCGCTTGCGAAGCATGTCGCCGCGGGTGCGAAGTTCGTTGTCGAGCCGCTGCAACACGCTCAAGCCGAACTCCCGCTCGCTCTCGATGGCGATGACCCTGGCGTGCGGCAGCATCGAACGCGCGTAGGCCTTGAACTCGACGCCCTTCTTAAAGTCAACCAGATACAATTCGACTTCGTCGGGGCTGTATCGCAGGGCCATGTTCGTGATGAGCACGTGCAGCAGCGTCGATTTGCCCGAGCCGGTCTTGCCGGAAACCAACACGTGTTGCGACGTGCCGTGGCCGAGGTCCAAGTCCTGCAATTTCATGGCGCCGGCGCGGCCGAGCGGCACGTCGATGCCCGCCCGACTATCGGAAGTCCACCACTCCTTTTCGTCGGGAATAATGCACGAAAACGGCACTTCGACCCGGCCTGAATCTTTCGCCGCAAGGCCGATGGTGCGAACGATCTCCTTGAACTTCTCGACCGGCGGCGGGCTTTCGAACTGCAACGCCAGAGGGCCGAAATCGGCGTGGTCCCAAACGAATCGCTCGTCGGCCCACTGCAGCGTCAAGCCCTCCGATTCCAAGTCGGGCAGTTGCAAATTGCGCGGGGCGGCCGCCTTCGTGTCAACGCTCATCACGACGAACACGCCGCATCGCGCGCCGCTCGCCACGATGCTCTTAATCCGATGCACCGCCGCCTCGGTGAAGTTGGCCGGAAAATTTGCCACCACCAGCACGCGATACGGCTCGGCCATCTCGCCGGCAAAGGCGTTGTACTCCTCGATCGAATGAAACTCCTGACGCAAATACACCTGGATGACGTTTTCCATGTGCTTCGTCAGATCGGCGAGCCGCTGCTCGATGTGCGCCGAGTCGGTCCATATTCGGCTCGCCACCAATTGCTCGTCGAAATCGGCCAAGTGCATGAAGGCGGAAAAATTATCGCCCAACCCGACCGGATCGAGAATCGTGAATCGCACCTTGCTCGGCGGCATGGCCGTCAACATTCGCAACATGACGCTTTGCATGAGATCGACCGCCGCCGCGCGGCCCGTGCCCGCCGCCTTGAGCAGCAACAGCGACCGGCGCGGGAACGGCAGCATGACGGGCGCCGTGAAGTCGGTCCGCTCCGGCCGAAGCCGCTCGTCGTTCGGAATGCCATGTTCGATGTCGGCCAGCCGAACGGCGCTATAGCCCAAAAGCACCGCCGGCGGACTGACGGTCGGCGCCGTCCAGCGGTTCCAATCATCGGTGTTCCAGTCGGGAAAAGCTTCGCGGCTCGCCTTTTCCGATTCCACGGCCGACAGGCCGAACCGCTCGATGCCCGACCGCCAAGCGTCGGTCATCGCGATCCATTCGCGGTCGAATCGCTCGCGGCTTTCGCGCACGGCCGCGTCGTGATTTTCGCGGAGCCGCTCCGTTTCGGCGGCGTAATGCGATTCGAGTTGTTGAAGACGCGGCGGACACTTGGCCTCATTTTCGGCGACCATTTTGTCGCGCCACGCGGTCAAGTCGGCCAGCCGGCGAGGGTACGTGGCCTCGATCTTTTGCAATTCTTCCTGGCGGCGGTCCTCGATCGCCGTAGTTGCGGCGGCGAAATCGGCGTCGGCTTTTTTCGTTTGACTTTGGTGTCGCGCGATGATCGTGGCGTCCAACTTGCGGCATTCCGCCTTGGCCGTTTCGAGCACCGCGGCATGTCCGACGCCCGCCTCGAGCATCGTGCGCCGCATGGCCAGATAGACGGCGACGGATTTTCGCCGAGCGATGCGCCGCACCCAAATGCCGGCCACCAGCGCGATCAGCAGCGCCGCGCCGCTGGCCATGGCGGCCCAATGCCACCACTCCCACCAGTCGAATACCTTGAAAAACACGAGCGACGGAGCGGCGGTCAAAAGCCATATCAGCAGGAAAATGCCCAGCGGCCGCCACCCTTGAAACAACTTCGGCAGAACTTGCTTGGCAAGCTCGCGCTGCTGCGACTGCGCCTGTTCCAAAGCGTGGCAGAAACGCCGGCCGGGATGCTTT
>CAZWNM010000366.1:0-3748 GCA_964635765.1 uncultured Planctomycetaceae bacterium
TCCCCTCTATCTAAGAATTCGTAATCAGTGGTCTAGACAACCGGGTCCACCTCAGTTTTTCCGGTTAAAAGTCGGTAGCTCATCGCAACACCTCCACTTGTGCGTTCACCTCTGCCTCGGTCACGGCCTCAACGCCCGCCACCATTGTGTCGCCGGAACTCCGCACAAATCGCCGTCGAGCGTTTTGCAGAATTGCAAAAGCATTGTGATATTGTCCCGCGTCCAAGCCAGCGGCGGGTCGGGATTCGTTTTGAGTTTTCGGATATGTCGCGTCCTCGGCATTTTCTCTACAAGCCCGGCGTCGAAAGCCGACAGCCAGAGCGTGACGAGATTCGCCCGCTGATTGTTGGTCGATCGCGCCGACCAGTTGACCCGATACGCCACGAGGTAGGCCGATATACTCGGCTCGGTAAAATCGTTGAGCGTGGCCGGGTGCCCGAGTTGGGCGGAGAATGTTTTGACCGTCGTATTCATCGCTTCCGCGTAGCCCCGGCAGACTTCGATTCGAGAGGGCAGGTAAATCTCCCGCAACAAGCTGGCTAGCAACATCATGGATGTACCTCAATGTGGATTGCCCTACTCTACGGTAGGCAAACCACGGCGCGGGGTCAAAAGAAGCATCCAAGTGCAAAGCCACGGCAATACCATGCTGCTGGTGACGGCGAATGACTCTATGATTCGCCAGGGACTCGTTTCGCCGGGCAATTGGCCTTTTGGGGGCCTTTTGCTCAGCACGAATATCAATTTAGCGGATCGCCCAAGAAAAGCAACAAAAAAATCGCGGCATGGAGCCAAAACAGCCGTAGCCACCGAGTCCCGCGCAGAAAGCGTGAGTTGGTTTTCGGCTGCCCGCGCCTCTCAGCTAACGGACTCCATGCTGCGAAATTCGCTTGTTTTAGGCACTCTTCCGCGTTCGGCCCCCAAACGCGACAAGGACGCGCAAGCTCCCCGACAAGGACTCGAACCTTGGACAAAGCGGTTAACAGCCGCTTGCTCTACCAACTGAGCTATCGGGGAATTGATGCCTCTATCCTAATTTCTAACCCGATCCTTGGCAAGACGGGCAACGCAAAAGTTTTTGATATAACACGCCGGGGGGGCTGCGTCTGGCCGAACGGAACATTCCACTGCCGGCGTGCATTTTCGCCGGCCGCCAACTATAATCGAAAAATGGCGATCCATCGGCGCTCGCTCGCTTTTCTTTGTTCAACCGTTCGGAACGTTTTATGTCTGAATATTCCATCAGTCCTAATGGCGAAAAGTTTGCAATTCCCGACGAAGCGGGTTATCGGAAAGAAATGATCCGACTGGAGGCGTTGGTTGACCAGGCCAGGCGCGACGGCAAGGAGATTGTCGTGGTCATGGGCGTCGGGTTCGTCGGCGCGGTCATGGCGGCCATCGTCGCCGATACGGTTGACAAGAAAACCGGCGAGCCGAGCAAGTTCGTCATCGGATGTCAGCGCCCGAGCACGCGCAGTTATTGGAAAATCCCGCTGCTCAATCGCGGCGAGTCGCCGGTCAAGGCGGAAGACCCCGAGGTCGCTCCGATGATCGCGCGGTGCGTGCGGGAGAAGAAGACCCTGGCGGCCACGTTCAACAGCGAGTGTCTGAAGCTGGCCGATTGCGTCGTGGTCGATGTGCAGTGCGATTTCACGAAGCACGATTTGGGCGACATGCGCACCGGCGACGCCGAAATGAGCGCGCTGGAGGCGACGATGCGGACCATCGGCCAATATGTGCGGCCGAATTGCCTGACGCTCATCGAAACGACCGTGGCGCCGGGCACGACCGAGTTTGTCGCGTGGCCGATCATGAAAAAAGCGTTCGCCGCGCGCGGCATTAAAGGCGAGCCGCTATTGGCGCACAGTTTCGAGCGCGTGATGCCGGGCCGCGAGTACGTTTCGTCGATCCGCGATTTCTGGCGCGTCTGCTCCGGGTGCAACAAGGAAGCGCGCGACAGGGTCGAGAAGTTTTTGCGCGAAGTGTTGAACACCGAGCAATTCCCGCTGACGGTGATGGATCGGCCGATCGAATCGGAAACGACGAAGATCGTGGAAAACTCGTATCGCGCCGCGATCTTGGCGTTTTTGAACGAGTGGAGTCTGTTCAGCGAGCGGAACGGCGTCGATTTGATTAAAGTCATCAAGGCGATCAAAATGCGGCCGACGCACAGCAACATCATCTTTCCAGGCCCCGGCATCGGCGGCTATTGTTTGCCGAAGGACGCTGGCTTGGGTTATTGGGCCTACAAGCACATTTTGGGCTTCGAGGACGGCGATCAGGTGTTCAAAATCAGTCCGACGGCGGTCGACATCAACGACACGCGGGCGTTGCACGTGGCCGAGTTGACCCGCGACGCCTTGCGAAACATGGGCCGCTACATCGCCGGCGCCGACGTGTTGGTTTGCGGCGCGAGTTATCGGCAAGACGTGGGCGACACCCGTTACAGCGGTTCGGAGATGTTCGTGCGCAAGCTCGTGGAGATGGGCGCGGAAATGCGAGTCCACGATCCCTACGTCGATCATTGGTTCGAATTGGAGCAGCAAGACACGTACCCGTCGCCGGGCCATTCGTGGTCGCGGTTCTTCCACAATCAGGATGGCGTGAAAGACATTCGCGTGCAGAAAGACCTGGCCGCCGCGCTCGATCACGTCGAGGCGCTGATTTTGGCCGTTCCGCATTCGCAGTATTTGAACTTGAAGCCGGAACAGGTCGTCCAGTGGGCCGGCGCTCCGCTGGCGGTGATCGATTGCTTCGGCATTCTCTCTGACGAAGAGATCGCACGCTATTTCGAGCTTGGCTGCGAAGTGAAGGCGCTCGGCCGCGGTCATATCCAACGGATCAAGGAGCAGGTTCGCGCGAAGAGAAAATAGGAAATAGTTTGACGGAATGTTGAACGCAAGAAACGAAAACGCCGGAGGCGAAACCCGTCTCCGGTGTTTTTTATGTTTACGACCTACTTCTTCGGGAAAAACGGTCCGCCATAGAGGGCCGCTTCGCCGAGAATCTCTTCGACATGCGCTCGCCGCGCGAGGCCGAGCCGGTCTTGATCTGGCCGGTGCCCATCGCCACGGCCAGGTCGGCGATGGTTGAATCTTCCGTTTCGCCGGAGCGGTGGCTGATGACGGAGGTATAATTGTTCCGCTTGGCCATGTCGATGGCTTCGATCGTCTCGGTCAGCGTGCCGATCTGATTGACCTTGATTAGAATGCTGTTGGCCACGCGCTGGTCAATGCCGCGTTGCAGCCGCTTCGTGTTGGTGACGAACAGATCGTCGCCGACCAACTGAATTTTGCCGCCGAGCCGTTCGGTAATCAATTTCCAGCCTTCCCAATCGTCTTCGGCGCAGCCGTCTTCGATCGAGCAGATCGGATATTTTTCGACCCACTTGGCGTACATATCGACCAACTGGGCCGACGTGATATCTTTGCCTTCGACGTTGTAACGTTTTTTGTCGGCGTCATAAAACTCGGACGCCGCCGGGTCCAGCGCGATGAACGCTTGCTTGCCGGGTTCGTAGCCGGCCTGTTGAATGGCTTCGATGATGACATCGAGCGCTTCGGAGTTGCTCTTCAGGTCGGGCGCGAAACCGCCTTCGTCGCCGACGTTCGTCGAAAGCTTTTTGCCCTTCAATACTTTTTTGAGGTTGTGAAAGATTTCGCAACCGCAGCGAATGGCGTCGCTGAACGTCTCGACGCCCAACGGCATCACCATGAACTCTTGAATATCGACGTCGTTGTCGGCGTGC
>CAZWNM010000367.1:0-3731 GCA_964635765.1 uncultured Planctomycetaceae bacterium
TCGGCGCCGGTGAACGAGCCGCGTTCGTGGCCGTACAATTCGCTTTCGATCAGTTGCGGCGGAAACAACGTGCAACCGACCTTGACGAACGGGTCGGCGTGGCGATGCGACTTGCGATGGATCGTCGCGGCCAGCAGGTCTTTGCCGACGCCGGTTTCGCCGAACAGCAGTACGTTGGCGTCGGTTTTCGCGGCGATTTCGACCATCCGCCGCACGCCCTCCATCGCCCCCGAAGGGCCGACGACGGTCGATTCGATGTCGGCCGGCGACACGGCTCGAGCGGGCCGCGATTCCGCCGGCAATCGCTGCCGCTCGATCCGCTTCAGCAATGGAACGAGGTCTTCGTT
This sequence comes from uncultured Planctomycetaceae bacterium, assembly GCA_964635765.1. Classification (GTDB taxonomy): domain Bacteria; phylum Planctomycetota; class Planctomycetia; order Pirellulales; family Thermoguttaceae. Next base: position 348 of record CAZWNM010000367.1, read on the forward strand.
GCGAAACGGCTTGGTGAGAAAGTCGAACGCGCCGAGTTTCACGGCTTCGACGGCCACGGGAATGCTTCCGTAGGCGGTCATCATCACGACTTCGACGTCGGCCGCCGGTCCTTGTTTGATCTGCTTGAGCAATTCGATGCCGTCGAGTTTCGGCATTTTCATATCGGTAACGACGACGTCGAACCGTTCGGCGGCGAGCCGTTCGAGCGCTTCTTGCCCGTCGGCCGCGGCGACGACCTCGTAGCCCTGAGCCGTGAGGTCGTCGGCGAGCGTGATGCGTTTGATTTTTTCGTCATCGACGATGAGGATTTTCATATTAGCGATAGGCATCTTTTCGATGACGCACCGCTACAATATCAACCACTTGTTGACGGTCATCGACGGAATAGACGATACGGTAGTCACCGACGCGCAGCCGCCACAGGTTTTGTCCACCGCTGAGCTTTCGGCAACCGGAAGGCCTCGGCTCATGTGCCAACAAATCAAGCCGTGGCAACACCCGCTCGACGACACGAGAGGGAAGCGATTCCAACTCCTTGCGTGCGGAACGCGCAACCATCACGGCATACCTAGCCATGCGAATGCGACTTTCCACGGCCCGCCAGCCGTTTTTTTACCGATTCGAGCGATTCCCGCGGTTCATCCTTTCTCGATCGGGCGATAGTGCTGTCGTAGAAATCTTCCCAAAGTTCTGAATGATCCTTCAGGTTGATAACGGCCGCGGTTTTGACGCCGCGTTCATTCACTACAAATTGCACGCCCTTCATAACGCAACCTTCCGCAAATCAAGACATTTTCAGGTTTACGTCGCGGCTTCGCCTTCGCCGGCATCGCCGTCGCCTTCGCCGACGCCCGCCCCGACCGGCTGCGGCTCCGGCGGCAACTCGCCCACCGAACCGTGGAAGTGAAACTGCCTCTTTCCAGCCACTTCGCGGACTTCGATCGTAATCGTATCCATGTCCTTGAACTCGCCCTTGAGCAATTCCTCGGACAACGGGTCTTCGACGAAGTTCTCGATCGCCCGGCGCAGCGGACGCGCGCCGAAATCGAGGTTGCTGCCCTTCTTCACCAGGAACTTCTTCGCCTCCGCTGTAAGCGTCAGCTTCAGACCGCGATCGACAAGACGCTCGCGCACCTTGCTCAACTCCAACTCGACCACGCCGGCCAGGTCTTCGTTCGTCAGGTGCCGGAACACGATCACGTCGTCCATGCGGCCCAGGAACTCGGGCCGGAACACCTTCTCGATTTGCTCCTGCACGCGGCCCTTCATGTTTTCATACGAAGCGTCGTCGTCGGGCTTCTGGAATCCGAACGCCGATTCGTTCTTAATCGCCTCGGCGCCGGCGTTCGTGGTCATAATCAAAATCGTGTTGCGGAAATCGACGTTCCGGCCGAAACTGTCCGTCAGCCGGCCTTCTTCCATGATCTGCAACAGGATGTTGAAAACGTCGGGATGCGCCTTCTCGATTTCGTCGAGCAATACGACGGCATACGGACGGCGGCGAATCTTTTCGGTCAACTGGCCGCCTTCCTCGTAGCCGACGTAGCCCGGCGGCGCGCCGATCAGGCGGCTCACGTTGTGCTTCTCCATGTATTCGCTCATGTCGATCTGCATCAACGCGTCGGCGTCGCCGAACATGAACTCGGCCAACGCCTTGGCCAGCAACGTCTTGCCGACGCCCGTCGGGCCGGCAAAAATGAAGCAGCCGGTCGGCCGTTTCGGGTCTTTTAGTCCGCTGCGGCTGCGGCGGACCGCCCTCGAGATCGACTTGATCGCCTCTTCCTGGCTGATGACCCGCTTGTGCAACTCCTCTTCCATCTTCATCAGACGGACGGAATCTTCCGCCGTCATGCGGGTCAGCGGCACGCCGGTGATTTTCGACACCACCTCGGCGATGACCTCCTCATCGACCACGCCGTCGGTCTCGCGCGATTTCTCGCGCCAGTCGTGGGTGATCGTTTGTTTCTTCTTCTTCAGCTTGTCGGCTTGATCGCGCAGCGCGGCGGCCTTCTCGAAATCTTGATTGGCGACCGCCTCTTCCTTCTCTTTGTTCAGCTTTTCGACCTCTTCGTCGATCTCCTTTAGGTCCGGCGGACGCGTCATCGACTTGAGATGCACCCTCGCGCCGGCCTCGTCGATCACGTCGATCGCCTTGTCGGGCAAACAGCGGCCGGTAATGTAGCGGCTCGACAACTCGACGGCCGCCGACACCGCTTCGTTCGTGATCCGAACGTGATGGTGCTGCTCGTAACGGTCGCGCAGGCCCTTCAGAATCTCGACGGCTTCCGACTTCGACGCCGGCTCGACCATCACGACTTGGAAGCGGCGGTCGAGCGCACTGTCTTTCTCGATGTATTTGCGATATTCGTCGAGCGTCGTGGCGCCGATGCACTGGATTTCGCCGCGTGACAGGGCCGGCTTCAATACGTTGCTGGCGTCGATCGCGCCTTCCGCGCCGCCGGCGCCGACCAACGTATGCAACTCGTCGATGAACAAAATCGTGTTCTTCGCGCGGCGCACTTCGTTCATCACCGCCTTGATGCGTTCCTCGAACTGGCCGCGATATTTCGTGCCGGCGACCATCATCGCCAAGTCGAGCACCACAATGCGACGGTCCGAAAGCAACTCGGGCACGTTGCCCTCGACGACGCGCTGCGCGAAGCCCTCGACGATGGCCGTCTTGCCGACACCGGCCTCGCCCAACAGCACGGGATTGTTTTTCGTGCGGCGGCCCAAAATCTGCATGGTCCGCTCGATTTCCTTCTCGCGGCCGATCACCGGATCGAGCTTGCCCTGCCGGGCCAATTCGGTCAAATCGCGGCCGAAGCTGTCCAAGGCGGGCGTTTTCGACTTGCCGGCCCTCGGCGCCGATTCCCCGCCGCCGCCTCCGGTCGAAACGCCGGGCAAACCGCCGGGCCGCTCCGAGCCTTCCGCGCCTTCCATGCCATGGCCCAAGAGATTCAGCACCTCTTCGCGGACTTCTTCCAGCTTGAGCCCCAAGTTCATCAACACTTGGGCCGCGACGCCCTCTTGCTCGCGCAGCAGGCCGAGCAGGATGTGTTCGGTGCCCACGTAGTTGTGGTTCAGGTTGCGCGCCTCTTCCATCGAATACTCGATGACCTTTTTGGCGCGCGGCGTTTGCGGCAGCTTGCCCATCGTGACCATGTCGGGGCCGCTCTGAACGAGCTTCTCGACTTCGAGGCGAATTTTGCGGAGATCGACGTCAAGATTTTTCAAGACGTTGGCCGCCACCCCGCTGCCCTCTTTAATGAGGCCAAGCAGGATGTGCTCCGTGCCGATATATTCATGGTTGAACCGCTGGGCCTCTTGGTTGGCCAGTTGCATGACCTTCCGGGCGCGGTCGGTAAATCGTTCGTACATTC
>CAZWNM010000368.1:0-3729 GCA_964635765.1 uncultured Planctomycetaceae bacterium
ACAGTTGGATTCAGGCCGATGCAGCCAATGCGTTGAAAGTCTGGGCCACGTCTAACGCCGAATCCGCATTGATCGCGGCAAGCGAAGATAAAAACTGGATGTTGTGCGGCCCGGCAATCGAAGCGCTAGGGCGTATTCCCTCTGCGGCAACCGCCGAAGCGGCGGCTGCGCAGTTTCCAAAACATCGCAATGAGGTCGCCACGGCGCTTCGGGCGATGGGACACACGGCCGAAGCGGCAACAATTCCGTGGATTGAAGATCGAGATCTGTGGGTTCGTAGCGATGCTCGTGAGATTCTCAAAAAAATCGGCGGCAAGGCAAGTCTCGTCGCATTGCAAAAGGAATTGAACAATCCCCATTGCACCGAAAAAGATGCCGTTCAAAAAGCGATCGCGGCGATTCAGTTTCGTCTAGCACAACGGCGGCAAGAGAAAAACTCGACCGATACGCCGAAAACGACAAAGGCGTCCTCAAAAATTACAAAAACCAAAACGCCCAGTATGCGTACTTGGAGCGATGCCTCCGGGAGTTTTGAGGTAGAAGCCGTATTTCTTCGTGTTGCCGACGACAAAGTTTGGCTCAAAAAGGCTGACGGCCGCACAATTCATGTGCCCCTCGAAAAACTTTCCGAAGAGGATCAGACTTGGATAAAAGACCACGCACAGAGTAAGCCGGAAAACCCATTTGAGTAAACCAGGCGTGAAACGGTAAGGATTTGGCCGAAAACAACTTCCCTGGATTTGTGAAATCGTGTAGCATTTTGTCCTGTCGATGTCCCAGGAGAATGGCATGGAAGCCTATACGAGCAGCGTTGAGCGGAAGAGGAAACGGTTTTTCGATTGGATCTCGGAGAAAGATCGGCGTCGGTGCGCCGCCGTCGAGGCGGCCAAGCTGGGACATGGCGGCGTCGAGTATATCGCCCGCGTCTTGTGGTGTGATCCGAAGACAATTCGGCAAGGACTCGCCGATCTCGAAGAAGCGGAAGACCCGGCGGCAGAACGCATCCGAAAAAAAGGGGTGGATGCAAACGGTTGACGGAGTCCAATCCGCAACGCGAAGTAAATCTGCGACAACTGTTGAGCGAATTCACCGCGGGCGATCCGATGCGAGCTCGCGTCCTGTGGACCAACTTGTCGCTGCGGGAATTGTCGCGACGGCTCGGCGCATTGGGCACGCCCGCTGGTCGTCGGGCGATTCGCCGCTTGCCGCGCCAACTTGGGCTGGGACGGCGTACCGCGAGGAAGAAGAAAACCATGGGGCATCATCCCGACCGCAACGCACAGTTCGAAAACATCGCGCGGCGGCGGCAGGAATATCTTGACGCGGGCGATCCGATCATCAGCATCGACACGAAAAAGAAGGAATTGCTGGGAAATTTCCACCGATCCGGCACAACTTTTACCGAGCAAACGGTCGAGACCAACGATCACGACTTCGACCGAGCAGGCCACGGCAAGCTCATTCCGCACGACATCTATGATCTAGCCAACGGGCACGCGCACATCAACTTGAACACAAGTCATGACACCGGCGAACTGTGTTGCGACAGCATTGCGTTGTGGTGGGAGCGGCACGGCCGGCAAGCCTATCCGCGAGCCTCGCGTCTGCTGACCTTATGCGACGGCGGCGGCAGCAATAGTGCGGCGCAATACGTGTTCAAGAAAGACCTGCAACGGTTGGCCACGCGGTTGGGCTTGGAAATTCGCGTGGCGCATTATCCGCCATACGGCTCGAAGCACAATCCGATGGAACATCGCGTGTTTCCGCACATTACGCGGGCCTGCCAGGGGATGGTTTTTCACACGATGGAAATCGCCGGGCAATTTATTGAGCGAGCCAAAACCGAAGCCGGTCTGCGAGTGACGGTCGATGTTCTGGAAAAAGTCTACGTCACCGGCCGCAAATGCGTCAACGGGTTCAAAGAAACCATGAAGATTCTCTTTGACGCCCACCTGCCGAAATGAAATTACCGCGCCCTTCCCGAATCCTGCTGAAATCGGAAGCTATTTCGGGCCAAATCCTAACCGGTTCCCGTGTCTTGGCAAATGTTTTTCGCAATCGCTCAAAGTCATATGGACGCAGATCGGCCACGGATCGGTTACGTCCGAATGCGTCAATAATCTTACCATAAGTGGTGTTGTAATCGCCAAAGCTACGCGGGGTCAATCTTGCAGTAAAATTCCTTGCTGTAAAGAAATTGGTTGACAAGATCACGGACAGTAAGGGTATTGCCTGACGCCCGGCAAGTAGATCGTCTTTTTGCTCTAGCCACTTTTCTAGGGCGGCTTGCGGGTCAGCCCACGGCCCGAAATACTGCAAGACACTGCGTACTTTCTTAGCCCACCGCCCGCTTGCGTGAGCATACAGCGGAAAATCAGGGTGGGGCTTGGCTGGCTTTATTTTCTGTGGCATGATAACCTATCCTTTAGAGGTAGCCTTGGGCATCGAGTAGCCCTTGCAGGCGTCAAAACGGGCGTCAAGCCAATTTTATTTAAGCCTACACAAGAATAGTGCGTAAGTTGTTGTTTTTCAAAACTTTGCGCCCGTAGCTCAATGGATAGAGCAGCGGATTTCTAATCCGCTGGTTGCAGGTTCGATTCCTGCCGGGCGTACTTCCCTAAGTCAAAGCCCTATAGTCACTTACGACTGTCGGGCTTTGTTCGTTTTCGGCCTCTTTCGGGCCACTGTTGCCAAGAGTGTTGCCAGCCGCCAGGGTGTTGCCGGTTTCGGTTCCAAACTTGGCCCAAAGGTCGCCCGCCATTTCGTCGGCGTCCATATCGACATAGTAGCCCATCGTGGTGGCAATGTCGGCGTGACGCATCAGCCGCTTTAAGACGGCTGGCATAACTCGCTTGGCCCAACGGGTGCCGAAAGCCCGGCGTAGGTCATGGGCCGACGCATATTTACCCGTGGCCTTGTCCACAATGACGCGGGCTTTCCGCCCAATGTCTGAAACAATCCGGCAAACTTCTGTGGCCGTGAAAGGCTTGCCCGTTGTCCGATTGGTCAGCTTGAACACTGGCCCAACCCGCTCGGCTTCGGGGGTAGCTTGTAAAAATTGGGCAAGGTCGGGCGTCATCGGCAAAACTTCGTCCCGGCCACTTTTCTGTGCTTCGCCAAGAATCCGAAACCGGGGATGTTTGCCGGTCAAGTCGGCGTAGAATGGGGCGTCTTGCTCCCACGATAACGCCACGGCTTCGCCAAGTCGCAAACCGGAAAGCCATATTCCACGTAACAGCCGTTCCCATGCCGGGGCGTCGTTCGGTCTCACCTTGGGAACCGCCGCAATCATCCGGTCAAACTCTTCGCCGATAATGGGCCGCCCTTTCATCAGCTTTGCGCCCTTTTGCCGCTTGGGTATTTCGACCAATGGGGCCTTGGCAAGCATTCCTTGCCGCTCGCCCCACCGCAACGCGGCTTTGATATGCCGGGCTGTTTTGGCAACAGTGGCATCGGCAAGCCCTTCTCCATGTAGCGTCATCAGAAACCGGCTTATCACGTTGGCCGTCACTTTGCAAAGCCGCTCGGGGCTTACAACTCGCTCCAAATGGTCAAAAGTCACGCGGCACTCTTTTTGTGTGGATTCAGACATTGCGGCCGATTTCTCTGTTTCGTATCGCTCCCGAAACTCTTTCCAAGTCAACCGGCTCGGGGCCTGATAACGCCCGCTGTTCAATTCATCCTGCCAAACGGCCGCCGCCCGCTCGGCTTCACGCCGGTCGGTTGTGC
>CAZWNM010000369.1:0-3712 GCA_964635765.1 uncultured Planctomycetaceae bacterium
GCCCAAGTTCGTGTCGATCACGTCGCGCCATTGCTCTTGCGTCATGGCGCCCATCAGGCCGTCATGCACGATTCCGGCTGAATTGATTAAAACGTCGATGTGACCCCACTCCTCGAACAAGGCATCGACAATTTCATGGGCGCGGGCGAGTTCGCGGACATCGGCCTGGAAAATGCGCACCTTGCCCGGCGCGCCGCTCCATTGGGCCGCAACCTCTTCGGCGGCCTGCTGCCGGCTTTGGTAAATCAGGGCGACCGTGGCGCCTTCCGAGGCCAGTCGGGCCACGCACGCCCGGCCGATGCCACGGCTTCCGCCGGTTACAATCGCTGTTTTGCCTTCAAATCGCATAGCTATGATTTGTTATTTGCTGCTGGAAACTTCTTGTTGCGGTTGATATAACACCGCGAATTGCATTCGCAAATCTTCTCGGATGATGTCGTCGGCGTCTTGCTGCTCGGGATCAGAATCGGCCAAATTATAGCACGCCAGGGCAAGCCGCGCGCTCAAAATGATCCGTCCGTTCACGGTTCCATAGGCCTTCAGCTTCACTTCTCCATCGTCAAACTTCAGAATCTCGGCGGTAACGGTAAGGGTTTGGCCCGGTTCGAGGAACTGGGCGTATTTCACGTTGTTCGCTTGTTTTAATACAATAATACTGTGGGCGAAATCCTCGCTCGCCCGTACCAGCCACGCTCCCGTTTGCGTCAGCGACTCCAACATCAACACGCCCGGCATGACGGGAAAGTGCGGAAAATGGTCGGCCAAATATTCCTCGGCCATCGTCAACGTCTTCACCGCCGTAATGCGCACGCACGGCTCCAACTCGATGATGCGATCGATCAACGAAAATCGCATGATACCTTCGGTGAGATGATCGGCTTAGGCCAAATAAGGTTGCATCGGAAAAATCAAGCCCTTTAGTATAGCCATCAAGGTGACCATCGACAACCGCAGCCTGGACACCGGGCAGATTTGACGTAACCTTAAATATAGAAATGGGTTACGGTCACAACGCCGTTGACTCGCCATGAAAAACGTGGAAAAGGCTGGAAAACAAGGAGATTTATCATTCCGCGCGTGGCGAAGAATCTCCGTGAAGCTGAATGAGATACTTCGCTATATTCAGTATAACAGGGCATTTTTCCTGCCATTTTGGCAGCGACGCGGTTACCTTGTCCACACCAACGAATTGCATTGAATTGGCGCAACTCCTTGTGAGAAAACAACTAACGGTTTCCGCGACTTCGTTCGGCACGCCCTTTGCATCTTCGTCTGGCGTCTGAGTTTCATGGTTTCCCAAAAAAAGGAGGATTCGCCATGGCTTTTGGTTACCAGAGTACGCGACACCCGTTTGGTCAACTCCGCAACGAAATGGATCGTCTGTTGACGGGCTTCTTTGGCCCAACGGCCGACGGCTTCCTTTCGGCCGCGTTTCGCAATCAGCCGGCCGTCAATGTTTGGGAGCAAGACGATGCGTTGAAAGTCGAAATCGAACTGCCGGGCGTCAAAAGCGAGCAAATCGACGTCGCCGTGGCCGGCGGCGAGTTGTCGATCAAGATCAACCGACCGGAATCGGAGCCGGAAGGCGTTGTTTATCATCGGCGCGAGCGGCCCGAGGGACCGTTGACCCGCGTCGTGCGGCTGCCGATCGAAGTCAACGCGGATCGGGTCGAAGCCGACCTGCACGACGGCGTGCTGACGGTCACCTTGCCCAAGGCCGAAAGCGCGAAGCCGCGCAAGATCAACGTGACCGGCACATGAAAGGGAGGCTGGAGGCTGGGAGGCCAGGAGAGCCAGGAGAGAAGGAAAGGAGAATCATTATGACCAATGAAGAAACCATTGCCAAAACGACCGCCGAGCAAGATTTGGCCGAGCGCACCCGTAGCGGATGCTGCTATCGGCCGAATGTCGATATCTTGGAACAGAACGATGAGCTTTTGGTGCTGGCCGACGTGCCTGGCGCAAAGAGCGATACCATCGACGTGAAATTCGAGGACGGCACGTTGGAAATTCACGCTGCCGTTCCGCCCCGGGAGTGCGGCAAGCAGGCGTGCTTGTTGCAGGAGTACGGCGTCGGCGACTACTATCGGACGTTTCAGATCAGCGAGTCGATTGACGCCGGAAAGATATCGGCCCAATACGCCGACGGCGTGTTGACGCTTCATCTTCCAAAGGCGGAGGCCCTGAAGCCGCGGAAAATCGCCGTGGCCGGGGTGTGACGAGAGACTGAAGATTGGAGACTTGGATTGGAAAAAATCGCTTGCGATTTTTCACTGACCACTAATGAAAAGGAGCAAATCGTGAGCCTAATGCCTTGGAAAAATAAACGCGAAAGCCGTGAATTGGCGCCGATGGTGTCGTTACGCCGCGAAATGGATCGACTGTTCGATTCCTTCCTGCGCGAGCCGTTCGGCCTGATGGACTGGTCGCCGTGGGGCGCGGAAAAAGGCTGGACGCCGGCCGTTGATATCGCTGAAGATGACAAGGAAGTGACCGTCCGCGCGGAAATGCCGGGCATCGACCCCAAGGAGTTGGACGTGTCGGTATCGGGCAATCAGTTGACCTTGAGCGGCGAGAAGAAAGAATCGAGCGAGACGCGGGAGAAGGGGTTTTATCAGAGCGAAACCCGCTACGGCTCGTTCCGCCGCGTGATTTCGCTGCCCGAGGGCGTCGATACGGAACACGTCGACGCGCAATATGCGAATGGCGTGTTGACGTTGCGATTGCAGAAGACGACGCCGGCCGTGCAGAAGAAGATTGAAGTGAAGGTGCAGTAGCAGATTACCCAAATTGCCAGTTGCGGCGAATCGGTCTTGACCTGCCGGGCGTCCGTGAGTATTGAAGGCACTCTAATCCTTATCTGCCTAATACTCTCGAACGTCCCCCTCCTTTGATGATAAAGGGGAATGCGGTGAAGACTGCCAAACTGTTCATGCTCGCGGCTGCGTTTTTGGGGTGGCTGGCCACGCCAGCCTTGGCGCAACGGCTTCGAACCGCCACGCCTGTGACTGACGACGCGACCGCAAGTCCTTATACATCTGGCGGTTCCGGCACGCCGTCGCCACCGTCGAGTTATCCGCCTTCGACGCCGACGCCGATGGGTTCAACGGCTCCGAACACATTTGCGCCACCGTCGCCCGTCGCTGCGCCACCGTCTGCCGCAGCGACAACGGCACCGACATTTACGCCAGGCACTACCATGGGAACGACTGCGCCGGCGACCGGCGTGGTTACGCAGCCGCCGGCCACGCAATGGGATCCGTTCGGCGTGCCATGCAACACGCCCAGTCCGCTGTTGTCGAACGATCCTTGTCTGCCAAACTCGCCGGAACTCAGCATGGGAACCATGCAGAAGTTCATGGAACATGTGACGTTGCGCTACGATTATCTTGCGGGCAACGGCGTCAATAACGAACTGGGCGTCAACGACACGGATTTGAGCGCCACGTTCGCGTTTCCGTGGTTCGGCAATATCAAGACGCCTTTCTTGATTACGCCCGGCTTCGCGTTTCATCTTTGGTCGGGGCCGGTTTCCGTGGAGCCCGCGCCGCCGGACTTTGTGCCGCCGGCCGATATGCCGTCGGCGACGTATGACGCGTATCTCGATGTCGCTTGGAATCCGCAGATCACCGAGTCGTTCGGCCTCGAGCTTGAGGTCCGGCCCGGCGTCTACAGCGACTTCACGGAAGTCAACAGCAACAGCCTCCGCGTG
>CAZWNM010000370.1:0-3712 GCA_964635765.1 uncultured Planctomycetaceae bacterium
GGACCATGGAACATTCACGAAGGCGCCGATCCGTTCGGGCCGACGGTGCGCCCGGCCGTTGAGTTCGCCAAGAAATTGAAACTATACAAAAAAATGGGTTTCGACGCCGTGCAGTTCCACGACGACGACGCCGTGCCGGACCTCGAAAACCTCTCGGCGGCCGAGGTGATCAAGAAGGCGAAAGAGGTGCGGGCGGCGCTCGACGGCGAGGGGCTTGCGGCCGAGTTCGTCGCGCCCCGGCTTTGGGAAAATCCAAAGGGCATCGACGGCGGCTACACGGCCAACGACCCGGCCTGCCGACGCTGGGCCATCGACCGGTCCAAGCAAGCCATCGACATCGCCAACGCGCTCGGCACGAAATTGATCGTGTTGTGGCTCGCACGCGAGGGCACGTACATCCGCGAGTCGAAAAATCCGCTCGATTCGCACCGCTATTTGGTCGAGGCGCTCGATGCGATGCTGAAACATGACTCCAAGATCGAAATCGCCATCGAGTCGAAGCCGAACGAGCCGGTGGATCATGCGTACCTTCCAACGGTCGGGCACGCCTTGGCGATCGCGCATCAAACGGTCGCTCCGGCCCGCGTCGGCGGTTTGATCGAGACGGCCCACGCCATCCTGGCCGGCTTGGACCCTTCGGACGAAATGGCGTTCGCGCTGTCGGCCGGCAAGTTGTGGAGCGTGCACTTGAACGACCAGAACGGCTTGAAATTCGACCAGGACAAGGCGTTCGCCGCGGCGAATCTTCGCGGGGCGTTCAACCAGGTTCGCGTGTTGGAGCTTGCGAAGTATCCCGAGACGGGCCGCTTCGTCGGTTTGGACGTGAAGGTGATGCGGACGCAAAAGGTCGACGGCGCCTGCAAGCATTTGTCGAACAGCCGAACGATTTTCCTGAAATTGCTGGAAAAAGTGCGGAGTTTTCCCGAAAAACTCGCCAAGCAGTATGTCGCCGACCGCGACTACGAAGCGCTCGAGCTTTTGACGCTCGAACACTTGCTTGGTAAATAAGCCGATGAGATTTTCATGTCCCATTCGCGCCATGTCGCCTTAATTATCGATGCCGCTCGGCCGTATGATCGAAAGATTATCAGCGGCGTGGCACGATACGTGAAGGAACATGGCAGCGAGTGGAGCATGTACGTCGAGGAAGACCCGCTGGGAAAACTGCCCGACCTGCACCATTGGCAGGGCGACGGGATCCTGGCCAATTTTGACGACCGCCGCGTGGCCGAGGCCGTGCGGGGGCTGAAGGTTCCGGTGGTGGGCATCGGCGGCGGCTACGGCTGGTACAATCCGGCCTTGCATATTCCTTATTTCACCACCGACAACGTGGCGATTGCCAGGCTCGCGGTCGATCATTTCGTGGAACGCGGCTTTCGGCATTTGGCGTTTTATGGGTGTCCGCGCACGCGGATCAATCGATGGTCGGAAGAGCGTGCCGAGGCTTTTCGGCATTGGGCCGGCGAGGCTGGAGTTTCGTGCGACGTTTTCACCGGCCGCTACGGAACCGCCCGGCGTTGGGTCGAGTTGCAACGCAGCCTGACCAAGTGGCTTCGCACGCTGGAAAAGCCGACCGGCCTGATGGCCGCCAACGACGTTCGCGCTCGGCATGTGCTCGAAGCTTGCCGCGCGTTGGAATTGCGCGTTCCGGAAGACGTGGCCGTCATCGGCGTCGATAACGACGAAATGATGTGCGATTTGACCGACCCTCCCCTTTCGAGCGTCGAACAGGGCGCTTGGCGAGTGGGACATCAAGCCGCGGCGTTGCTCGACGGCTGGATGAACGGAAAAAACCCCGACAAATGGCAATTCGTGGTCAAGCCGGAGGGCGTGATGGCACGCCGTTCGACGGATTTCTGGACGATCGACGATCCCGACGTGGCCGAGGCCGTGCGATTCCTCCGCGAACGAGCTTGCCGGCACATCCAAATCTGCGACGTGGCGAAACACGTGGGCGTGTCGCCTTCCACGTTGAAAAACCGCTTTCGCGCCGCCTTGGGCCGTACGATCCACGCCGAACTTCAGCGGCTGCGGCTGGATCGCGCCAAGCAACTGCTGGCCGACACCGATTTGCCGTTGAAACAGGTTGCCACGCAGACGGGCTTCCGTTATATTCAATATTTGACGCGGGTGTTTCGCCAGCACGTCGGACAGACGCCCGGCGAATACCGCAAACAACGCGTCCGCGGGCCTCGGCCCGGAAACCGATAATCATTGCCTTCCTTACTGTTTCCATCCTTTCACTCTCAGGAGTTCTCTCCCATGACCGAACGACTTGCAGGAACACGACGTGAGTTTCTGAAGAGTACCGGCCGGATCGTCGCGGCGACGGCCTTGGCGGGTGCGGCGATTCCGTTGGTGCATGCCCAGGAAAACAACACGATTCAACTGGCCCTGGTCGGGTGCGGCGGCCGAGGCAGCGGCGCGGTCGTCGACGCCTTGTCCGTCCGGCGCGGACCGATCAAGCTCGTGGCGATGGCCGATGTTTTTCCCGACCATCTTGACGCAAGTCTCAAGTCGTTCGGCGAGTTCAAGGAGAAGAAGGACGCGGCCGGCAATGCGCAATTCGACGTGCCCAAAGATCGGCAGTTCATCGGCTTCGACGCCTACAAAAAAGCGATGGATTGCCTCAAGCCGGGCGACATCGCCATCATGGCCACGCCGCTGGCCTTCCGCTGGGTTCATTTTCAATACGCCGTTGAAAAAGGCCTGAATGTTTTCATGGAGAAGCCGCTTACGGCCGACGGCCCCAGCTCGCGCCGGCTGTTGGCATCGGCCGAGGACGCCAAAAAGAAGAATCTGAAAGTCGCCGTGGGCTTGATGTCGCGCCATGCCAGGCCGCTCCAGGATCTGGCCGAACGCATCCACAACGGCGAAATCGGCGACCTCGTTCTGATACGCGGCTATCGAATGCACGGTCCCCTCGCCTCGTTCCGATCGTTGCCGAAGCCGGCGGGCATCAGCGATTTGGCCTATCAAATACAGCGGTTCCACAGCTTCCTGTGGGCCAGCGGCGGATGTTTCAGCGATTTCAACATCCACGTTATCGATCACTGTTGTTGGATGAAGAACGCTTGGCCGGTCAAGGCTCTGGCACTCGGCGGGCGTCATTATCGCGGCCCTTACGTCGATCAAAACTTCGACACTTACTCCGTCGAATACACGTTTCAAGACGGCACGAAGTTTTTCATGGAAGGCCGCTGCATCGACGGCTGCTACGACAATGAGTCCAGCTACGCGCACGGCACGAAAGGCTCAGCCATCGTTTCCAAGAGCGGCGATTGCGGGGCGCCTTCTCGCATCTACAAGGGTCAGTCGCCCTTGCAAGCCGACATGCTTTGGCAATCCAAGACCAAGCCGGGCGAGGAAAACCCCTATCGAAACGAATGGAACGATCTGATCGACGCCGTTCGCGACGACAAGCCTTACAGCGAACTGAAACGCGGCGTCGAGGCCAGCCTCGTAACTTCGATGGGCCGCATGTCCGCCCACACTGGCCGTGAAATCACGTTCGACGAAATGCTCAACTGCGAACACGAAATGGCGCCGGGCGTGGACAAATTATTGACGATCGATTCGCCTGCTCCGCTGTTGGCCGACAAAGATGGCCGCTATCCCGTTCCGCAGCCTGGCATTGTGACCACGCGGGAGTATTGATTGTCATGCCCATTGATTTCGATTGCACGGTGTGCGGTTCGTGCGTGGCCGATAT
>CAZWNM010000371.1:0-3702 GCA_964635765.1 uncultured Planctomycetaceae bacterium
CTGCGGTCGCCCTCGAACACGAGGCCGTCGCCGCGTTGGACCGGCGCGGACAATTCGACGGCGATTCGCTCGCCGCGCACGCCGCGGACTTCTCCGAGCAGGATGCCGCGTTTTGCGGAACTTTCGCCCGACACGAGCGATTGCGGCCGATCGCCGTCGAGCCAGCCGCGGCAAAAACCGCGCGAAAAAGTCGCATCGAGTTCGGCGATATCTTGTGTGGTAAGTTGGTGAACGGCGGAACCGGAGGCAGTTAGCCTTCGGCTATTGGGTTCATTCGAAGCGTCGGTGTTTTGCGACTCCGCCATTGCGGCATCGAGCGCCGTGCGGTAATGATGCGTTACCGTGGCGACATACTCCGGCGGCTTGAGGCGGCCTTCGATCTTGAACGCCGAAACGCCGGCGGCCAACAACTGCGGCAGCCGGTCGTATGCCGCCAAATCGCGCGGACTCATCGGATATTTTACGCGCGATGCGTCATTTTGCGACGGACCGTTGGCAATAATTTCGTAGGGCAATCGGCACGGCTGGGCGCATTGGCCGCGATTCGCGCTGCGGCCGCCGAGCGAGAGGCTCGCCAAACATTGGCCCGAATAACTCATGCACAACGCGCCGTGAACGAACGCTTCCAGTTCCACGTCCGACTGCCGATGGACGTCGGCGATTTGCTCGATGGAAAGCTCGCGCGGCAGCACGACCCTTCGCACGCCGAGCGAGTCGAGTTGGCCGATGTACTCCGCACTGGTCAAGGTCATTTGCGTCGAGGCGTGCAGCGGCAATTTGGGACACAGACGATGGAGCAGCCGCAACAGGCCGAGGTCTTGAACCAGCACGGCATCGACGCCGGCCGCAACGGCTTGGCGCGCCACGGCTTCGGCCGCCGACAATTCATCGGCGAAGACCAACGTGTTCAACGTCAGATAGCCGCGAACGCCGTGCCGATGCAAGAAAGCGAGGAGTTTCGGCAGTTCCTCGGCGTGGAAGTTCGCCGCGCGCGCCCGGGCATTGAATCCGCCTTGAAGGCCGAAGTAGACGGCATCGGCGCCGTTTTCGACCGCGGCACGGGCGCAATCCCAATCGCCGGCCGGCGACAATAATTCTGGAGGGTTTTTCGGAGGAGAAAACATAAAATCAGGCTACTTCCAATCCAGGCCGAAATCCAGCCCGGCGGCTGAATGCGTGAGCGCGCCGACGCTGATCCGATCGACGCCGCTGCCGGCAATCGCCTGGATGGAAGCCAAATGAACTCCGCCCGACGCTTCCAATTCGATCGCCGGATCGAAAGCGTCGCGTCGCAAGACGGCCTCGCGCAGTTGGCCGGGATTCATGTTGTCCAACAGCACGATATCGGGTCGGACGGGCAACACCGCGTCGAACTGTTCGAGCGTATCGACCTCGACCTCGACAATCATGTTCGGCTTGCCGAGTTGCCGCTCGGCGAATCGCCGGGCGAGCGTCACGGCTTCGGCGGGCGTGAATCGCTTCGTTGGATCGGCCGCTTCGGCGCCCAACGCGAGATGGTTGTCTTTAATCAGCACGGCCTCGTCGAGTCCGCCGCGATGGTTGAGTCCGCCGCCGCAACGAACGGCGTATTTTTCCAATCGCCGCCAGCCGGGCGTGGTTTTGCGAGTGTCGTAAATCCGGGCTTTCGTGCCGGCCACGAGATCGACATACTGCCGGGTCAACGTGGCGATGCCGGAAAGACGGCCCAACAGGTTCAACAAAATCCGTTCGGCCGCAAGCAAACCTCGGGCGGGGCCTTCGATCGTGCCGACACCGCTTCCGCGATCGATTCGGTCGCCGTCCTGCACATTGGGCAACCAACGGAGCCTGGGATCGATTTGGCGCAGGGTCATTTCGACGGCCGGCACGCCCGCGATAACGCCCGATTGGCGTGCGGCAACGACAGCTTGGCCCTGGGCGTCGGCGGCGACCAGCGCGCCGGTGGTGCAGTCGCCCGACGCGCCGAAATCCTCGTTGACGGCCAAGCGGAGCAGGGCCGCCCAATCGTGTTGGAGCCGATCGTCCCAAACGGTTTGTTGGAATTCTTTCTTCATGACCTTCAGGATACCATTTCGCCGCGATTTGGCAAACCAATCATTATAACCTATCGCCGGGCTTCCGCCTCCGACCCCGACTGTACCGCCGCATTATTTTTTGGTAAAATCAGCCGTTGGGAGTCTCAAGCATCCATTTCACGCATCCCTTTTGAAAAGGACTGTTTCGTGGACGATAAACGCATTTTTCTGAGCAGCAATGAAGTTCCGACGGCGTGGTACAACCTTCAGGCCGATCTGCCGAAACCGCTTCCGCCGCCGCTGCATCCGGGCACGCAAAAGCCGCTGTCGGGCGCCGATTTGGAGCCGATTTTCGCAAAGGCGCTGATCGCGCAAGAAATGAGCCGCGAGCGATGGATCGAGATTCCCGAGCCGGTGCGCGAGGTGTACAAGATTTGGCGGCCGACGCCGCTGGTTCGGGCGTCGAACTTGGAAAAGGCGTTGAAAACGCCCGCCAGGATTTATTACAAGGACGAAAGCGTGAGTCCGCCGGGCAGCCACAAGCCGAACACGGCGGTGCCGCAGGCGTATTTCAACAAGATCGAGGGCATCAACAGTTTGACCACCGAGACCGGCGCCGGCCAGTGGGGATCGTCGTTGGCGTTCGCGTGCGGCTTCTTCGACATGCACTGCAAGGTGTTCATGGTGAAGGTGAGTTATCATCAAAAACCGTATCGCCGCTCGATGATGCACCTGTGGGGCGCCAGCGTGACGCCCAGCCCGTCGAATGAAACCGCCGCCGGCCGGCAGCTTTTGGCCGTCGATCCGGAAAGCCCCGGGAGCTTGGGCATGGCCATCAGCGAAGCGGTCGAGATGGCGGCTTCGCGCGACGACACGAAATACACGCTCGGCAGCGTGTTGAACCACGTCATGCTGCATCAATCGGTGATCGGGCTGGAAGTCGAGAAGCAGTTCGAGCTGGCCGGCGATTTTCCCGACGTGGTGTTCGGCTGCGTCGGCGGCGGCAGCAATTTCGCGGGCATTTCGTTCCCGCTGCTGCGCCATAAACTGGCCGGCAAAAAAGATATCCGATTCGTCGCCTGCGAGCCGTATTCCTGCCCTTCGATGAGCCGCGGCCAATATCGCTACGACTTCGGCGACACGACGAAACTAACGCCGCTGATCAAGATGTACACGCTCGGCCACGGCTTTATGCCGCCGAGCATCCACGCCGGCGGACTTCGCTATCACGGCATGTCGCCGATGGTCAGCTTCTGTAAGTCGTTGGGCCTGATCGAAGCGGCGGCGTTTCATCAGATCGAGTGCTTCGAGGCCGCGAAACTTTTCGCCGCGACCGAAGGCACGATTCCCGCCCCCGAAAGCTCCCACGCCATTCGCGGCGCGGTCGTCGAGGCGTTGCGATGCCGCGAGACCGGCGAGGAAAAGTGCATCCTGTTCAACCTGAGCGGCCACGGCCTATGCGACATGGCCTCGTACGATCGTTTCCTGGCCAACAAGCTGGTCGATTACGCCTATCCGCAAGAGAAGATCGAGGAAGCCATCGCCGAATTGCCGACGGTGGAGTGAGACAAGAACGGCAAACGGTTGTCGCGTCCATCGTTGTGGGGTAGAATGCCTTTGTGGAGGTTTCGAGATGAACTACCGAACAAAAGCTGTTTATCGCGGGGGGGCATTTGTCCCCAAAACG
>CAZWNM010000372.1:0-3694 GCA_964635765.1 uncultured Planctomycetaceae bacterium
CATTTTCACCACTTTACCCAAACAAGGCAATATCAAGTTAGCGCTGTAGTACTAGGTGCCCGTTGAAAACACAGGTCCAAACGTAAATTCCGCAAGCGGCAGCGGCGCGTGTTAATTTGTTTGACGTTGCAGAACCGCACCCATGAACGACCAGCCGAAAACTTCGAGATTTGGTTTGCACTGCGTCTCGCGCCGATACGCCGTGGTGCTGGCGGTGTTGGGTATCGGCGCCCTGTTTTCCGCCGGCTTGTTTATCTCGCTTCGCACGTCCGAACGAGTTCATGCGTGGCAGGAGTTCGAAGAAGAGAGCCAAGAACATGTTTCGGCCATTCGAAGAATGCTGGAGCTGGACTTGCTGGCCGTTCAGGCGGTACGGGAGCTCTACAACAGTTCCGAGTCGGTCACCGATGATGAATTCCACTCCTTCGCCGCCGCACTGCTCAAGAATAACCTCGGCATCCAATCGTTTCAGTGGGCGCCGCGCGTGGTGAACGAAAAGACGCGGGAGGAGCATTTTCCGATCGCGTTTTCCGAGCCGCACGGCGGCAAGGCGGCGAAATTGCCGAACGATTTGGCCGCCGGCCCGGCTTGCCTGGAGGCAATTCGACTTGCTTGCGACACGGGCCAGTTCGCCATGACAAGCCCGATGATGTCGTCGCGCGAGTTCGGAAGCCGAGTGGAAGCGAGGCTGTTGTTGCCGGTGTACCGGAAAGGCGTTGCGCTCGACACGGCGCAAGACCGTCGCAAGCATCTGATAGGAATGGTTGCCGCGGTTGTTTCCCCCCAAACAATCGTTGAGAAAGGGCTTCGCGCGCTCATGCCCGCGGGCATTGACATCTGGGTCGTCGATAGCACGAATCCAGCCCAAGAAACCATGTTCTATTATCATCGGTCTCGAAGGCAAACGACGGAACGGGCATTGCCGAAGGACGCGCTCGGCGCGCAGGACGACGCGATTCAGGTGAGCAAACCGTTGGAAATGGCCGGCCGCCATTGGACCGTCACCTGCGCGGCCGCGCCACAGTTCTTTGTCGGAAAAATCACTTGGTATCCTTGGAACGCCGCCTTGGCCGGCCTGCTGCTAACCGGCGTTCTCGCGACTTATTTCGCCAAAATCATCCATCAAAACATCGAGGTCTCGCAACTTGCCGCGCAACTGAAAAACACCAACCGGCGGCTGGAAACAGAAATCGCCGAGCGGATACAAACCGAATCGATGTTGCGCGCTAGCCAGACGAAATACAAGACGCTTTACGATACGTCCGGCGACGCCATCACGTTGATGGCGGACGACACGCACCAATTTCTGTGCGGCAATCCCGCCGCTCTCGCGATATTCGGCTGCAAGGACGAAAACGAGTTCGTCGATTGCACGCCCGATCAGTTGTCGCCGTCCCATCAGCCGGACGGATCGCCCTCGGCTGAAAAAGCATCGCAAATGATAGGGATTGCGGCGAAACAAGGCTCGCATTTTTTCGAGTGGATGCATCGCCGCATCAATGGAACTGAGTTTCCCGCAACCGTTTTGCTGACCAAGATGGAACTCGACGGGCAAACGGTTTTTCAGGCGACCGTCCGCGACATTACCGAACAGAAAAAAACGGAAAAGACATTGCAGACAAGCGAGCGGCGGCTCCGGCTCTTCGCCGAAAACATCAGCGACGTGATTTGGACCATGGACTTCAACGGCCAATTTACCTACCTCAGCCCCTCCGTCGAACGATTGCTCGGCTACAAATGGCGCGAAGGAATGCGGCTGACGCTCGGCGACATCGCCTCACCCGCTTCGACGGCAAGGGGGGAGGAAATAATCGGTGGCTTCGTCAACCAGACGAGGACCGGGCGACGGCCCGAAAACGAAATCTTTGAGTTCGAATTGATTCGCCGCAACGGCTCGACCGTTTGGACGGAAATCATCGTCGGCGGATTGTACGATGAATTGGGTGAATTGGCCGGCATCATGGGCATTACCCGCGACATCACGGCTCGCCGGCAAATGGCTGACGATCTTCGCAAGGCGAAAGAAGTCGCGGAGACGGCGTTGAAGGCGAAAGGCCGATTTCTGGCCACCGTGAGCCATGAAATCCGAACGCCGATGACGGCCATCCTTGGCTATGCCGACCTTTTGACGGACCCGACGACCACTGACGCCAAACGCAACAATTATGCGGCTGTGATCCGGCGCAACGGAGAGCATTTGCTCGCTCTGATCAACGACGTGCTCGACTTGTCGAAGATCGAAGCGGGGCGGCTTGCGCTCGACATGCGACGATGCAATGTGGAGCTGTTGCTGGCCGACGTGGCCAGCGTCGTGCGTCCCCGCGCCCTCCAGCAGGGCATCGCGCTTTCGGTCGAATACGCCTGCCCGATCCCCGAAACGATTTTTGCCGATACCGTTCGGCTGCGGCAAGCCGTTCTGAATCTGGCCGGCAATGCCGTGAAGTTTACCGAGCGCGGAAGCGTGCGCATCGTGGCTGCGTTTTTGCCCGCCTGGCGCGACAATGTGCCCGCCATTCAAATCGACGTGATCGACACGGGAATCGGCATCCGCGAAGAAACGCTGCCGAAATTGTTCCAGCCGTTCGTGCAAGGCGAGACGATCAACCCGAACAATTACGGCGGAACGGGCCTTGGATTGGCGATCTCGCGGCAGATTGTCCAACTGCTCGGCGGAGAATTGAACGTAACGAGCGAGTTGGGAAAAGGAAGCGATTTCACGTTGATCGTTCCGGCCGGCGACGTCAAGGAAGTTC
Source organism: uncultured Planctomycetaceae bacterium (assembly GCA_964635765.1). Classification (GTDB taxonomy): domain Bacteria; phylum Planctomycetota; class Planctomycetia; order Pirellulales; family Thermoguttaceae. Next base: position 2,754 of record CAZWNM010000372.1, read on the forward strand.
CCATGCTCACGGAACCGAGCGAGGCGGAGCTGCGAATCGTCGGAGGCGGCGCGACGACGCCGGACGCGCTCAATGGCGTCCGCGTCTTGTTGGCCGAAGACGGCTACGATAACCGAGAACTTATTGAAAACATCTTGCGCAAGGCCGGCGCCGAGGTCGTGAGCGTCGAAAACGGCCGGCTGGCGGTCGAGGAAGCCGAGGCCGGCGGGTTCGACGTGATTTTGATGGACATGAACATGCCCGAATTGGACGGTTACGCGGCCACGCGGATGTTGCGAGATCGGGGCTATCGACAGCCGATCCTCGCCTTGACGGCCAACGCCATGTCGGACGACGACGCGCGATGCCTCGACGCCGGTTGCGACGAGCATCTGCCGAAGCCGATTAATCGCCGCCAATTGCTCCGAACTATCGCCGAATATGCGAACAAAACTCTTCCGGAAAACAAGGAGCTTTCCGCGATGTTTCAAAAAAACTCGGACCGAGAAGATATCATGGCGTCGCGGTACGGCGACGACCCGGAAATAGCGATGATTCTCGGCGATTTCGTCGGCCGATTAGACGGCCAAGTGGAAGCGATGCGGCAGGCATGCGCCGGCGGCGCCTACCAAGACCTTCAGCGGCTGGCACATCGCTTGAAAGGCGCCGGCGGTTCCTACGGTTATCCGCTGTTGACCGATGCAAGCAAAATGTTGGAAGACGCCGCCAAGGCCCAAAACTCACAATCGGCCGCCGCGGCTCTGAATACGATAACAACCATGTGCCAGGCAATCCACCGAGGATATGCCGAAAACATTTCAACAGGGAGCATCCCGTCATGAAAATCTTGATGATCGACGACGACCCCGACGCCTTGGAAGTGGCGAAAACACGGTTGGCCAAAGAGGGCCTCGAAATCGTCTGCGCCGACGGCGGTCTCTCGGGTCTGAAAGCCGCACGGC
>CAZWNM010000373.1:0-3687 GCA_964635765.1 uncultured Planctomycetaceae bacterium
CAACAGCCGCGAGCCCGACGTTCGCAACAAGACGACGCAATACGCGACGAAGACGGCGGCGGCGATGGTCCACTGCAAGTTGGTGGGCAGGAATTGATGGCCGCGGGCTTCGAGCCGCGCGAAAAGTTCCCATGTGGCGTCTTGGCGTCCTTCCAGCCAGTTGTATTGCGTGAGGATCACGGAAACCAACAGCGGCAACAGCAGCGCGCCGAGGCCCAAGAACACCCTGGCGTTCCACTTGCTTCGCCAGCGGTGAAACAACCAGCCGGCGCCGTTCAACAGAATCGTGGGGCCGCCGACCGAAAGCACGCGTTGGAAGGCGTCGAGTTTCGGCCAATAAAAAAGCGGCCAAAGCACGCTGCTTAAAAGCACGAGCCAGCCGCCGAGGCGAATGCCGATCGTTTCCCACGGAAATCGTTGCGAGAGGACGATCCACGGCGACTCGGCTTCGAGCAGCCGGGAATACGGGCGCAAGAGGCTGTCCATTTCGGCGGTGCGAATCAGATGTTGCTCGCGCCATGCGTGGATTTCCGCCCGGTGATTTTGCAACTTGCCGCGCAGCTCCGAATCGTAGCGCGTCGGCCGGGCCAAGACTTCGCGGTTTTCCAGGAATCGGCGCAGATCGTCGGCCAGATGTTGGGCCGATTCGTAGCGGGCCGACGGATCGCGCTCCATCGCCTTCAGGCAAATTCGTTGCAGCGGTTCGGGCGTTTCCGTGTTGATTTCTTGGGGAAGCGGAACGTCGTCGGCCAAGACTTTTTGCCGCACTTCGGCCCGCGTGACGCCGGGATGAGGATTTCTGCCGGTCAGCAGGAGATACATCGTGACGCCGAGGGCGTAGATATCGACGGCCGTTCCGCCAGGCTCGCCGTGTTCGTAAACTTCCGGCGGAATGAACGAAGCCGTGCCAGCGAGGACCGACGTTCCGCCGCGGCCGCCGGGCGGCGCCGTCAGGCAATCGGCCAGCCCAAAATCGGTGATATGCGGCTTGCCCTCCTCGAAGTCCACCAAAATGTTGCCGGGCTTGATGTCGCGATGCACGACGCCTTTGCGATGCGCGTACGCCAACGCCCTGGCGGTTTGCTCCAGCAGCCGGGCAATGAACTCGGGCGAGCGGCCGCGGCACGCTTCGTCGAGCGGGCGACCGGCCACGAACTCCATCACATAATACGGCGGAACGTGGTCGGCATCCAAACGAAAGATTTTGACGATGTTCGGATGATCAAGCCGGGCGGCGTTTTGGGCCTCGCGCACGAAATAATCGCGGCCCTCGCCGGCGGTCATCCGCGTTCGCGGCGTTTTCACGGCCACGATTTTATCGAGATTGACGTCGCGGGCGCGAAACACCATCCCCATGCCGCCGCGGCCCGGCGCGATTTCTTCGAGAATTTCCAGGCCGGGAAATTGCATCGATCCCCTCTCCTTTTGGGAGAGGGTTAGGGTGAGGGCATCGTCGGTTGGCGAGGCAGCCCTCACCCCCGGCCCCTCTCCCAAAGGGCGAGGGGAGGTTTCTTGGCTCTCTCCCAGGGGGCGAGGGGAGGTTTTTTCCCGCCACTCGGCGTCGATGGCCGTGAGAGCGTCGACGAGCGCGCGACGAACGGCCGGATCGATGTCGGACGATTCAAGCGGCAAGAAATCGTCGATTTTCGGCGATTGACCCGATGCCCACGCGGCCTCGAATCGGATGCACGCTTCATCGACGAAGCCGGATTGAGATTCCGCCCGAGTTTTTTCATGGGAGGCCGAATCGTCGTGCATGATCGATTTTCCTACGTGCGGCGTCAACGGTTTGGCGGCGATTCATCGGCGAAACGCGCCAACCTATCGCGGATGCGTTGGATTTTAACGCGCACGAGCGCCCGGGTGCAGCCCAATTGTTCGGCGATTTCGGTTTCGGTGCAATTTTGCAGCCGGCCATGAAAAACCGCCGCGTAGCTTTCGTCGAGGCCGTCGAGCGTCCGTTCCACGAGATCGGCCGCGATGGCGACCTCTTCGGGCGATGGACTGGCGTCGCAAAGCTCCTCGCCGGCCCGGCATTCCTCGCGGTCGAGGCCGCGCCGGCCGGCCGTCATTTTTTCGGCATGTTTGAGAATCTTGCGGCGCGTGATGGTCGCCAGCAGCGGCCAAAGATCGGCGGTCGAATCGAAATGAAACTCGCCAAGCGCGTTGCGGCGATAGAACGTGCGAAACGCCGACTGCACCACGTCCTCGGGGTCTTCTCGACGGCGGAATCGCTCGTTCATCTCGCGCGAAACCAAGCGGCAAAGTTTCGAGCGATATTCGTCGTCGCATTGTTCGGCGATCGATTCGATGTTCACGTTCGCCTCCCGAAGCAACACCGCAAGCGGTTTTCGTGCCCGTTCACATTTTTGCCCATTGATGCAGCTCGCATGAACAGGGGGCCTACGCCTCCTGCTCGCCTCCGCCGCTCGCCACCGCCGTTTGTTGCCTACTGATTGATATGCACCACTTTGGCAGGCGGGAAACCGTTGAACCACGTCGAGGAAGCGCGGCTGTAGGCGCCGATGTTCCGGCTGAAAACGTAATCGCCTAGTTCGAGTTCCGGAAGCTCCTCGGCCAGCGAAATCGTGTCGAGCGCGTCGCACGTCGGGCCGAACACGGAACAAATCTCGGTCGGACCGTCCTTCAACGCCGTGAGATGATATTGGCAATGGTCGAAAATAATGCCGGAAAACGTGTGGTAAACGCCATCGTCGAGATAGTAGCAACGCTTGCCGTCGCGCCGGGCTTTGCCGATCACCTTCGAAATGGCGGTGCCCGAGGTGGCGACGAGGAACCGGCCGGGCTCGGCGAGGATTTCGATATTTTTCGGGAAAAGGCGGTTAATCTCGGCATTGATACGGCGGGCCAACAGGGCGAACGGCTGCACCTGGGCATCGTAGGGCGCCGGAAAGCCGCCGCCGATGTCGATCAGGTTGAGATGAAAGCCGCGCTCGGCGGCCTCGCGGAAAACGCCCGCCGCTAGGTTCAACGCTTGCACGTAATTCTCGAAATTGGTCGTTTGGCTTCCGACGTGGAAGCTCAAGCCTTCGACGACAAGCCCGACTTTGTGGGCGGCTTCGATCAGTTCGACGGCTTCGCCCGACGACGCGCCAAACTTCGACGAAAGCTCGACCATCGCGCCGGTGTTCGGCACGCTCAACCGCAAGGCCAAGCCGGCGTGCGGGGCATATTGGCGGATTTTGTTGATTTCCTCGAAGTTGTCGTAGGTCACCAACGGCTTGTAGGGATCGAGGTCGCGGAGCGTTTCGTTGGCCTTGATCGGATTGGCGTAGATGATTTTGTCCCAAATGAAATCCTGGCGTTCCTTGGGCGGCAAGTCCTTGACGTATTCGTAAACGATCTGGAACTCGGGCATGGAAGCCACGTCGAAGCTGGCGCCGGCCTGGTAGAGCGTTCGCACGATGGCCGGATCGGGATTGGCCTTCACGGCGTAGTATGCCTGCACGCGCGGCAGTTGCTTTCGGAATTCGGCGTAATTGCGGCGGATTTCGTCGTGATCGACGACGAAAAGCGGCGTGCCGTGCGTGGCGATCAGACGTTCGATTTCACTCGCTTGAATCATTGATTAAATGTCTCTTTCAGATAGGCCCGCGGACTTTAATAGCTGCTTTATTGACCTTTGCCTGGAAAATGAACCATGTGATGTAGCTATGCGTATAGTAA
>CAZWNM010000374.1:0-3686 GCA_964635765.1 uncultured Planctomycetaceae bacterium
GAAATAATATGATGCCGGCCCGCGACAGGCAGCAAAAACTGGCAGCCGGCAACCTGAAACGCCAATCGGCCGTGAACGAGGCGAACGTCTTCCGCCCGAACGTCGCAATCGGGGCCTGTTCCGACCCAAATAACCTCGGCGGCCGATTTCGACGCCATTTTCCGCAGCCAGGCGTCGTCGCCCAAAATGGCGCGGCCGTCGGCCGGCAGCGATTCGAGTAATTCGGCCTTGGCTTCGGCCGTGTGACGCCGGCTGCCGAATTCGCCGAGATGCGCGTCGCCGATGCATGTGATGACGCCGACCGTGGGCCGAGCAAGTTCGGCGAGCGATGCGATTTCGCCGGCGTGGCTCGCGCCCAATTCCAAAACGGCGTAATCGTGCGCAGGCTCGATGGCCGTCATGCTCAGCGGCACGCCGAGGCGGTTATTGAAGTTTTTCGGACTGGCCGTGCCCTTCAATTTTGTTTGCAGCACGGCATGGATCATTTCCCGCGTCGTGGTTTTGCCCGCGCTGCCGGTCACTCCGATCACGGTGCCGGCGAATTGTTGCCGCCGCCACCGGGCCCAAGCGTCGAGGGCCTGAAGCGTGTCGGCGACGCGAAGAATCCAGCCAGTGGGCAGCCCCGAGAAATCTTTGGCGATGACCGCGCCCGTAGCGCCGCGCTCAAAGGCGTCTTCAACGAAACTTTCGCCCTCGAAGTGTTTGCCGTGCAACGCCCAAAACACGTCGCCCGGCTTGATTTCGCGGCTGTCGCTCACGATGCGTCCGAGCGGCTCATCGGCGGCGACGATGCCGGCAAGCCGGCCGGCTGCCGCGTCACGCAATTCACCGACGGTTGCGAAACCGCACGCGGTTTTCATAACGAACCTCCGGCATTTTTTATTACACGCGGCGCCACGCCCCGCCGCTTCACATCGCAACAACTGATAATTGAAAACTGCTTACTGAAAACTATCGTAAAGCCACTCGCGGGCCACCTCGCGGTCATCGAGCGGAAACTTCTCGTCGCCGATGATCTGAAACGTCTCGTGGCCGCGGCCGGCGATCAACACGCAATCGCCCGGCTCGGCCGTTTCGAGCGCACGACGAATCGCCGCCACGCGATCGGGCACGACCACGACCGCCGCGCGATTCACAAATCCGGCGAGCACGTCGCCGACAATCGCCATCGGGTCTTCGTCGCGCGGATTGTCGCCGGTCACAATCGCAATGTCGGCCGAACGCTCGACCGCGCGGCCCATCAGCGGACGCTTTGATCGGTCGCGATGACCACCCGCGCCAAAAACGCAAATCACGCGGCCCGAGGTTACGCCGCGCAGCGCTTTCAGCACGGCCGCCAGTGCGTCGGGCGTGTGGGCGAAATCGACAAACACGCCAAACGGCTGCCCGCACTCGATCCGCTCCAGTCGGCCCGGCACATGTCCGCACGACTCCAGGCCGCGAACGATCGTCGTCAGTTCAATGTCGTAGGTTAATCCGACGGCCGCCGCTTCGAGGCAGTTGTAAATATGATGCCGGCCGATCATCGGCGTTCGCACCGGAATCGTTTCGCTGCCGGCGGAAAGCAAAAAAGTCTGCTCGCTCGCAAAATGTTCGACCGGCACGGCGGTGATTTCGGCCGGCGCATCGATGCCGACGGTCAGCGTCGGCCCGTTGTGCCGGCGGAGCATCGCGGCCGAGCCGGCGTCGTCGGCGTTGAACACCGCAACGCCCTCGATGTCGAGATAATCGAAAATCTTTTGCTTCGTCCGATGATACGCGCTTAATGTCTTGTGATAATCGAGATGGTCCTGGGCGAGATTTGTCACGCACGCGATGTCGAACTCGACGCCGGCCACGCGCGATTGATCGAGCGCGTGGCTCGAAACTTCCATCACCGCATGGGTGCATTCGTTGGCGACCATGCGAGCAAACAGCGACGCGAGCCGCTCGGGCGGAGGCGTGGTGTGGGTCGATTCCTCGATAACGCGGCCGTCGAGGTAGCCGAGCGTGCCCAGCACGCCCGTGCGATGCCCGGCCGCCGAAAGCACGCCGGCGATCAAGCAACTGGTCGTGGTTTTGCCGTTGGTGCCCGTGATGCCGACGAGCTTCAATTGCCGGCTTGGATTTCCGGCCAACGCTTGGCAAAGCCGCGCGTATGCTGCACGCGCATTCGGCACGATGCACGTCGGCACGGGCGGGTCGGGCATCGGCTGCTCGCTGAGCACTGCCGCACAGCCGCCCGCAATCGCCTCGGCAATAAAATCGTGCCCGTCGTGATCGCCGCCGGTCAATGCGGCGAACAACTCGCCTTCGCGCACGTGGCGCGAGTCGTTCGCGCAGCCGGAAATTTGGATGTCGCCGCCGCCGAAAATTTCGGCTTCCGGCAACAGGTTTCGCAGACTAACGAGACGCCCCAGTTCGGGACAAACTTGCATGACCGTGGGCCTCCATGCCTAAGGTCGCAGAAACTAGCACACGCAACTCGCATTCGGCCGTCTTTGGCCGGGGCGATTGTCTGAAATTTGGCCGCCGTGTCAATGGGAAAATATGCGAAACGTCAAACTGGGCAAGACTGGACGACTGAGCAAGCAAAATGCCGCCATTCTGCACGCAGCAAAGAATCCCGCTTTTTCGACTGGATACGGATTCCAGTTCCGAGGTGCAACATGCGGCTCTTTTTCCGCGCGTCATCCATGCCCGGGGCGTTTGCGGTTGTCGTTCTTGCCGATGACTTCGACGGCGAGACGAGGCAATCGTTTACGTGCGCGGCCCAGCTTTCCTCGGTGCAGCCGGCACGGCCGATTTTCGGGCGCCGGGCTTCTTTGCGGCCGGCTCCATGCGAATCTCCTTCGCTTCGAGCCGCTGCCACCAACGCTGCGTCAACGGCTGCCGCCTCGTCACGGTGTATTCCGGCCGATACTCTCCGCCAAGGCCCGTGATGTTTTTCAAATTCCAAATACTCAGCACGCGGACGGCGAGCTTGTCGCTCTCCAAGCCGCGCACAAGCTTGGCGTCCTCGCCGTCCTCCAGGTTTTTGTCGGTGTATCCCCAAAGCATCCGATACAATTCTTCCGATTGGCCGGGATATTGTTTTTCCAAGTCGGCGCGAACGGCCGCGGCCGATTCGGCGTCGCGCGTAACCGCCGTGCGAAGCAGATCGATGTACTCGGGCCATTTCAGCCGGAAGTTGGGATCCGAATCGTTCAAGGCCGTCACGACGTCGCTGAAATTGCCGACGCTGGCCAAACATCGTAATGCCAGCCACTTCACTTCCTTTTGCGGCCGCGAAAGCGCCGATTCGAGCAAGCCGTCGCGCGCCACGCGATCCGTCGGCAAAACCTCGGCGATCACCGGCGACGCGATACGATCCAAATCGCTGGTCGGTTCCGCCACGATCCAGGCGGGCAGCTCCTTCGCCGAAACCGGCTCCGCCACCGTCTGCAAATCGAAGCCCAACCGATTGCGAGGCTTCAACACGATCGGCTCGCCCGGCTTGCCGTCGACGATCTCGGTCCACTCCACGTCGTCGACCGTGGCGTACATGTCGGCCATGACGCGAAGCGGCTCGGTCTCGGGATCCATGCCCGGCACGTGAACCCGATGCACTTCCAACGCGGCGGTCGAATCGGCTTCCGCGAACTTGAGAACGCCGACGTGATCGCCAAACGCCACTTGAAACTGCGTGCCGGCTTTGGCCAACGGAC
>CAZWNM010000375.1:0-3683 GCA_964635765.1 uncultured Planctomycetaceae bacterium
TTGACGATAGCAACGCGCTGTGGCAAAAGCTCTTGCAAAATTCGGCGGATGACAAATTGGGGGCGGCGGCGGAACAGCTTTGGAGCCGGCCGTTCGCGGCGGCGGTCGAGCAGCGGTTGGCCGGCATCGATTCGTGGACGGCCGCCAGCCGAGATCTCGAGCCGCTGCTTTTGGCCGCCACGATTCCCGACGGCTCGTTGCGGGCGTCGCTCTTCCGGATTCTAAAGCGGCACTGGGAAGACGGGCCAAGCGCGTTGGAAGCGGCGGGAACAGCGGCAGCCGTCGTGTCGGAGCCTGGTTTCGTGCTGTTGGTGAAGCAATTGCCGCGTAAGGACGCGCCGCCGGGCGCGTCGGCCGCGCAAGGCAGCAATACATCCGCGTCGGCGCCGAAAACGAGGGCGGCGGAGGTGCAAGAGGCGCGCCGGTTGCACGACCGACTGGCGCAGCAGTGGATGCAATTTTCCGAAAAGGTTGTGCAGTCGCAGTTTCGGCGTTTTGCGGCGGCAGCGGCGGCAGCCGACGCCTCGGTTTCACCCGGCGAGATCGTGGCCGGTTGGAGCGACGTTCCCCGGCCGCCGAAAAGCGCGGAAATCGTCGCCGCCTATCGGCTGGAAAATCCGGCGGCATCCGAAGGGAAATCCGGCGGGCCGGCAATGGTCGCGCCGCCCAATTTGCCGCGCGTGTGGTATTGGCGTGCCGAGCAGCGCGGCACGCCCCTCCGAACGCTCGCCTACTATGGCCGGCAGGTGCCGAACGGCGAGGAGCGACTTCGCGCGGCCAGCGCGTGGATCGACGCCTTTGCCGCGCCGGCGAAAGCGCCCGTCGCGCGTTCCGTGGATGTGTTTATTACGAGGCCAAGCAAGGCATTTTCCTCGCTTGCCGATCAGGAGCAACGGCTTATCGTCGAGGTATTGGTGATCGAATGCGACGTTTCGACGCAAAAATAGATAGGATGTCGCCCTTGCGGCCAAACAAACGCCACCATGAAAAAAACATTTTCCCAGCTTCCCACGATGTCGACGGTCGACGAAATGGAAAACGCCTCTGAAACGGTCCTGGTTTGTCCGCGATGCGACATGCCGAACGCGCGAGGGCGCAAGTTCTGCGCGCAATGCGGGGCGCCGTTGTGGGAAACCTGCCTCCAGTGCGGCGAAGTCTGCACGGTGGGCGAAAACTTCTGCGGTGGCTGCGGCGTCAATCTGAACGAAGCCGCCGCCGAACAACTCGAACAACTCGACGCCGCATTCCGCGAGGCGACGGAACAACAAGCCGCCGGCCGCTATGAAGAGGCCCAAACAGTTCTTCAGAACATCGCGAAGAAGGACCATCCGCGATTGGCGGAACGAGCGGATCGCGCGCGTCGGCTCGGGCATCAATGGATCACGCAGCGGCGTCGCGCTCAGGCCACGGCCCAAGAGGCGTTGCAGGAAGCCCGGCGGCTTTTCGACGCGGCCGACTACGAAGCGGCCGCGCGGCGGCTGGCCGGCGTGCCGGTATCGCTGCGTGTCGAGGATATCTTAGCCTTGCAGGCGGAAATCGACCTACGGCAGCAGCAAGTCGTCGCGTTGGAAAAGGAATTGCAACAGGCGATCCGCGAAAAACGCCTGCTCGACTTGCCGGCGGCGATCGAACGTCTGCTGACGTTGAAGCCCGATCACGCGCACACGAAAAAGCTGGCCGAGCAACTGCGAAATCATTTGACGGCGGCGGCGGAGAGGCGGTTGGCCCGGCACGATTACGACGGGTCGCTGCAATTGCTCGACGCCATCGTTCCGCTGGGCGCCTCGCCGCGCTCGGACGCGCTGCGCGGCAACGTCGCCGAATTGGCCTGCTTGGCCTGGGACTTGCGCAACGCGCCGACGGTCGATCCGGCGTTGGCGTCGGCGGCCGAGCGGCTGCGGCGGTCGGTGCCCGGCGATGCGGCGTCGATCAAACGGTGCGACGAATTGCGGCAACGCATGGCCGCGCCGGCCGACCCGCAACGCCTGGAGCCGATTGCCTGGGCCGATCTGCCGCGTGAAACGCCGCTGGGGTTGCCGGTCGATTGGAGCATCGGCTGGCGGCGATTTACGCGCGGCGCGGCGCTCGATTCCGCTGATCTACAACGGCATCCGGGCCGATTCCAGACGGCTTGCGGGCTAGCGTTGGCCGGTCTTCGAAAAAGCCCGCTGCGCATCGATTTGTTATCGGCCGAGCCGCGCGGCATGGTCAGCCGCGTTGCCGGCATGGTTCGCGCGGCGGCGCCGCGAGCAGCGTGGGGAATTGACCTCGGCGCCAGCGCGCTCAAGGCCGTTCGATTGACGTGGGACGCGAACCGGCAACTGCCGGCCGTCGAAACCGCCGTCGTCCTCGAATACGCCAAACCGCTCGGCCAGGCGTTCAACGAGATCGAGGAAACGCGATTGATTTCCGAAACGATCGAAGCGTTTCTCCGCGGGCACTCGCTGAAGGGCGACGAGGTGTGCGTGGGGGTTCCAGGCCGAATGGCCATGAGCCGGTCGATGGATTTGCCGCCCGTCGCATCGCACAAAGCCCGGAGTTTGGTCGAATTCGAGACGCGGCTCGAAATCGACATGCCGCTTTCGCAATTGCTTTGGGATTGGGGGCCGCTCGGCGCATTTGCCGACCGGAACGGCGAGGCGAAACCGCAAACCCGAACCCAAAACGGCTGCCGCGCGTTGTGGGTGGCGGTGAAACGGCACGCCGCCGACCGCTATTTGAGCATGTTTCGGCGGCTGAAACTTCGCGTCGATGTCTTGCAGCCCGACTTTATCGCCTTGCACAACTTCTTATCGCACGAGTTTTTCTTCACCGACGGCGGCGAGAGCGCTCCGACGCGACCGACCGTCGCCGCCTTGGACATCGGCTGCGACACGACGAACATCGTCGTGAGTTCGCCCGACTCGCTTTGGTTCCATAGTTGCGGGCTTGCCGGGCACAGCTTTACTCGCGCGTTGGTCAAGGAGTTCAATTGGAGCATGACGCAAGCCGAGCAGCAGAAGCGAGCGCCCGAATCGGCGGAACGGCTCAGCGATTTTCACACGCCGTTTGCGCCGTTGTTCGCCGATTTTCTGAAAGAAGTGCAGCAATCGCTGGCCGCGTATGCCACGGTTCAGCCCGACCATCCGGTGGATCGCGTGCTTGGTCTCGGCGGCGGATTCGCGCTGCACGGGCTGTTTCGGCACTTGCGCTGCGGTCGGTGAAAAGAGACCTGTCATTCTGAGCGCAGCGAAGAATGACACTTTGGTTTTCCGACAAAGTCTAGTCCGCCAGCCATCGGGCGGCCTCTTTCGCCCAATACGTGATAATGACGCTCGCGCCGGCGCGACGGATCGCCGTGAGCGATTCGATCGCGGCGGCTCGCTCGTCGAGCCAGCCGCGGGCGGCGGCGGCCTTCACCATGCTGTACTCGCCCGACACGTTGTACGCGGCCAGCGGAACCTCGGGAAACAACTCGGCGGCGCGGCGAATGATGTCTAAATAGGGCAACGCCGGCTTTATCATGACAATGTCGGCGCCCTCGGCCAAGTCCAGTTCGATCTCGCGCATGGCTTGGCCCGCCGCGGCCGCGGGGTCCATCTGATAACTTCGCCGGTCGCCGAACTGCGGGGCGCTCTCGGCGGCCTCGCGGAAGGGGCCGTAAAACGCGCTGGCGTATTTCGCCGCGTAGCTCATGATCGGCA
>CAZWNM010000376.1:0-3675 GCA_964635765.1 uncultured Planctomycetaceae bacterium
CCTTGACCGGCTGGCGGCCGGCGATGCCCGGCGCGTTCGATTCGACCGCGCGGCGTTCGGTCGTGATGATCGGCCCGGCGCCGTCGAGCGGATTTCCGAGCGGATCGATAACGCGGCCCAGCACGGCGTCGCCGACCGGAACGGAGAGCAAGCGGCCGGTGCTGCGCACCTCGTCGCCTTCTTGAATGCCGAGGTAATCGCCGAGAATAATGACGCCGACGGAGTTTTCCTCGAGGTTGAAGGCTAACCCGTTGACTCCGCCGGGGAACTCGACCATTTCGCCCGACATGACGCCGGACAATCCGTAGACGCGCGCAATGCCGTCGCCCACTTCGATCACTCGGCCGACCTCACGGACGTCGATGCGCGATTCGAACTGTTCAATTTCCTGTTGTATTACGGAAGCGATCTCGTCGGCTTTGAATTTCATGGGCACTCCTCTCGTTGATCTGTTGCCGCAGTTGCTGCAGTTGGTTGGCGATCGAGCCGTCGTGGATGACGTCGCCGATGCGAAGCACCGCGCCGCCGATCAAGCTCGGATCGACTTGTTGTTCCAAGATCGGCTCGCCGCCGATTTTCGCCCGAAGGCTGTCGATGATTTGCTCGACCGCGACCGGATCGATCGGCGAAGCGGTGGTCAGGCGCACGGGAATGCGGTTTCGCAGTTTATCGAGCATCGCGTGCGTTTGGCAGTGGATGGCGCGAAGACAATCCAGCCGGCCGTGCCGGGCGACGACCTTCAAGAAGTTGACCAGCACGGGCGACGCGCGGCCGCCCAACGTTTTTTCGAGGATGTCGGCTTTTTCCTCGGGCAAGACGAGAATGGAATCCAAAACGGCTTCCAATTGCGGAAATCGGTAGATCACCTCGTTCAGGACGGCGTCGAGCTCCTCGATCACCGCGTCGGTTTGCCCGGCCTTCTCGGTCGTATCGAGCAGGGCCTTGGCGTAGACGTCGGCGATGTGTTCGACGCCGACGTCGGCCTCAAGCTGGGCAGCGGCGCGTGCGTGTTCGGCGTTGATGTCTTTCGAGTCGGCCATGATCGGTTAATTCCTGCTCACGTCCGTTCCGCTCGTGAACCCGTTCACGGCGGTTTCGATCAATCGGGCGTGATCGCGCGGATTGAGCTTCGCGCCGACGATCTTGCCGGCCAATTCGACCGCCATCAGGGCGCTCTGGTCGGCCAGGTTTTTAACGGCGGCGTCGGCTGCGGCCTCGATCTGCTGCAGTGCCAGGACGTGTTCCGCGGCGGCTTCCGCCCTGGCTTTTTCGAGCAACTCTTGGCCGAGTTTTTCGGCGTCGCGGCGGCCCTGATCGACGATTCCGCGAACTTCATCCTTGGCGTCGGCCAATTTTCGCTCGTGTTCGGCCAACAGCCGCCGGGCCTCTTGGTTGGCCGATTCAGCCCGGGCGATTTTCTCGGCAATGCCGTTCTCGCGCTTGTCGAGCGCGTCGGCGATCGGCTTCCAAGCGAACTTCCAAAGAATCGCCAGCAGGCAAACGAACACCACGGCGGTCCAAAGACCGAGATCGAGCTGCCACGCCTTGGCGCCAACAGGATTCATGGCGTCCGCGCCTTCCGACGCCCACGCCGGCGCCGCCGTCACACAGACGGCCGCGGCTGTCATGCGAAAAATCACGCGATTCAACATAGCCTACCGCCTTCCACGGATAACCCGAGGGCCGCTCTCTACTTGGCAATGCACACGATTAGCGCGAACAACGTCACGCCTTCGAGCATGGCGGCCGTGATAATCATGGCGGTTTGGATGTTGCTGGCCACTTCGGGCTGCCGGGCCATGCTTTCGACGGCGCACGCGCCGATCTTGCCGATGCCGTAGCCGGCGCCGACGATGACCAAGCCCGCGCCAAAAGCGGAACCGGCCAAAATGCTCAACGTGCTGACCGGAGCGGCAACGGCCGGAGCGGCTTCCGCCGGCTTCTGATCCGCGGCTAAGGCAAATGCCGGGGCGCCGATGGTCAACAACAACACGACAAGCAACGCTGCAATTCGAGACAACTTGTTCATGGAACTCATCTCCTTCGCAAAAACCTGAAAAACCTACTCGGTCGGCGGCCGCATCGAGCGTTAGTGCTGATGAACCGACATGCCGATAAACAATGACGCAAGGAACGCAAAAATATACGCCTGCAAAAAGCCGAAGAACAATTCCAAACAACAAATGGCCGTGCCGCCGAGGATCGCCATCGGCGTCACGCCATACCAAAGCAATGTGCCGGCCATCGCCGGAATGAAACCGACGATCATGGCCAACACAAAGTGGCCGCCGAACATGTTGGCCAAAAGACGCACGGCCAAGATGCAATACTTTATCAATAGGCCGACGATCTCCAAGCAGACAATCATCGGCACGAGAATGATTTTCATCGCCGGCGGCAGGTCCATGTGCGGACATAGGCCGGTCCAAAAACCAAACGCGCCGTATTTTTTCATGCCGGCGACCGTGCCGGCCAAAAACGCGACAAGCGCCAACGGGGCCGTTGTGCTGATCGAAGCCGTCGGCGAGCCGAGGCCCGGCAGCAGGCCCAAAAGGTTGCAAAATAGGATGAAAAAGAACAACGTCAAAATCAACGGCAGGAAGCGATCGGCGTCGCGGCGACCGACGCCCGGCCGAACCACTTCGTCGCGGAGAAACACGATCATCGCCTCGAACAAATTCCAGAATCGGCCTTTCGGCGGTTTGCCGCCGGCCATCCGCCGCGCCAAAGGCACGAAAATGAGAATCATCAACGCCGCCGCCACGACTTCCAACACCATGAACTTCGTAAGCTGATGCCCAAAAATCTTCGGCAAATGCAACTCGATGCCGAACGGAAATTCGAACGCCGGGGCGTCGTTGACGTGTTCGACAAGTTTGGTCGGATCGAGGTTCATAGTATCGCACCAGGCACATCAGCGGGCACAACCGGCTCGGCGGGAATCACGCGCGAGCCGGCAGCGAGAGATAAACGCCGACGGCCAAGGTGATTGCGTAGAAACCTCCAAGATAAACCAGGAATTCCGCGTTGGCAAGAGGGTTTCCGCGAAAATGGAGAATTAGGGCACAAATTAGCGGAACGCCCATTCGCAACATCATGCCCAGCAGTAACGAAAGTAGGGCGTTTTCAGGCCCTTGCAGCATTCGGCTGACGGCCAACGCCCCTTCCGCTCCCACAAGACACAGCGCGGCGGCGACGGCAACCCTGATAGCCGATGCCGAACCGCCGAAATGGGCGGCCGCCGGGCACGCAACCGCCAGCGCAGCCAGCGTAATCGAGCCGAGCAACGTCATGGAAAACAGCAGGCTGCGGTGTCGCAATCGGGCAAGAGAAAAACACATGACGGATTCCCCAGGTCACTCGTCCAATCCGTCCAAAATCCGCGTCGCGGTTTGGTCGTAGGGAAATTCCGCATAGCGCGGCGTAAGTTGCCGTTGCTCGACCTTCAACCGAGCGACATCGGATTCGTTGGTCGCGTCGGCGATCCGCTGCTTGAAATCATTATAAACGGCGGTCGATTTCGAGCGGCCTTCCTGGCCCGCCGCCTTGGTCGCGTCGTCGTAATCGCTTTCCACGTCTTTCTTATAGATTTTATGCTGGGCTACGTCAGTCGTCGTAGCGATCGCATTACTTTGACACATGGCCCTCACCCTAGCCCTCTCCCAAGGGGCGAGG
>CAZWNM010000377.1:0-3668 GCA_964635765.1 uncultured Planctomycetaceae bacterium
CTGCTCGCCGGTGTTTCGACGTAAACCCTTACGCCACAAGCGGCAGTGCCATTCGAGTCAGAGTTCAGCTTCCTCTCGACAAAATCACCAGCGCCAAGCCGATGAAATAACCGAGAAACATTAGGGTTAATAAACGCGAGGTGCCGCGCGGGGCATTGCGAAATTCGTGCCAAATAAAGACGCCCCAGAGCGCGGCGACCATCGTGGCGCCCTGGCCGAGGCCGTAGGCGACCGCCGGGCTGGCCTTGGCCGAGGCGACGACATTCAGCGTCATGCCGACCGCTCAAATCACGCCGCCGACAACGCCCCAAAGGTGATCGCCGAGTCGGCCCTTCGTGAAATAATCAGCCAGCGGCACCGGTTCGCCGACGAAGGGTCGTTTCATGATCGCCGTGTTGAAAACGAAGCTGCTTAACAAAATGCCGAAAGCGAAAACGACGTTGGCCGTGTAGGCGGTCATTTTTCCGGCCTGAATGGCGCCGGCGTGCAGGCTCTGCGCGGTGACGGCCGCCAACTCCACGCCCTTGGCCGTATGGATTTCCACCTGTCCGATGGCCCTGGCGACGAGGAAATAGAACAGCGACATCAAAACGCCGCAGAGAATCGAGAGGACGAGGCCTTTGCCGCCGCCGTCGGTTGAACCGCCGCCGCTGAGTTTGCGATAGGCCAGGGCGTCGAGGACGATGGCCGCGGCAACCAGGGCAACGCCGAGAAACAGCAGCGAGGCGTTGGCCGAACGGTCGCCGCCGAAGTAGTTGATCAAAACGCCGAGCACCAAGGCCAGCCCGATGCCGACCGGAAACGCGACAGCCATGCCAGCCAGGGCGATAGCGGCCACGAGCAAAATGTTGGCGGCATTAAAAACAACGCCGCCCAACAGGGCCGAGCCGATCGAAGCTGGGTCGGCCTGCGCCAGGTCGGCCCAAAAACCACGTCCGACGTCGCCGGTGCTGCCCATGGTGAACGCAAACAGCAACGATGCCAGCGTCACGCCGAACACGTAATCCCAATAGAAAAGTTCGAATCGCCACCGCCGGCCGACGGCCTTTTGCGTGTTGACCCAAGAGCCCCAGCACAACATGGTGATGACGCAGAAAACGACGGCCGTGACATTGCTTTCAACCACAAACATGACGTTGTTTCTCAGCGTTTCAAGTCGATTTAGGTTACGGACGGAATTTCGCACCACGAGATTCGTCGTCGCGCAACGTATTGGCGGGAATGGAGTTAGGTCGCGATTTTTCGGCCCGCACTATTCGATATTATTTGCCCGAATTTCCACGGATTTTTTCGGCGATGGCATCGCCCATGGCCGACGTGCCGATGGGTTTATCGTTCGGGCCGGCGATGTCGCCGGTGCGAAGGCCGGCGGCCAACACCTGTTCGACGGCCGATTCAATCGCGCGAGCGGCTTCCTCGTGCTTCAAGGAATGCCGCAACAGCATCGCCGCCGAAAGAATCTGCGCGATCGGGTTGGCGATGTTCTTGCCGGCGATGTCCGGCGCGGAACCGCCGGCCGGCTCATAGAGGCCGAAACCGCTCGCGTTCAAGCTTGCCGATGGCAACATGCCGATGGAACCGCAAACGGAAGCCAGCTCGTCGCTCAAAATGTCGCCGAACATGTTGCCGCACAACATCACGTCGAACCGCTTCGGATTCTGAATCAATTGCATCGCCGCGTTATCGACGTACATGTGATCGAGCGCGATGTCGGGATATTGCTTGGCGACTTCCACGACGACCTCGCGCCAAAACACCATCGTCGTCAGCACGTTGGCCTTGTCGATCGACGTGACTTTTTTCTTACGAGCCTTCGCCGTTTGGAATGCGATATGGGCGATCCGCTCGATTTCCGAGCGGCGATAAACCATCGTGTCGAACGCGCGCTCCTCCGGGCCGCTGCCGTCGCGGCCTTTCGGCTGGCCGAAATAGATGTCGCCGGTCAGTTCGCGGATGCAAAGAATGTCGAATCCTTCGCCGACGATATCCGGCCGCAGCGGGCTTTGCGCGGCCAATGCTTTCGTGAGCTTGCCGGGCCGGAGATTGCAAAACAGGTCGAAGGTTTTGCGAAGCGGCAGGAGCGCCGCGCGTTCCGGCTGATATTGCGGCGCGAGCGATTCCCATTTCGGCCCCCCGACCGATCCGAACAGGATGGCGTCGCTCGCCCGGCAAATATCGAGCGTTTCCGGCGGCAGGGCGGCGCCGTGCCGGTCGATGGCGCACCCGCCGACGTCGGCGTGCAGGTACGTGAAGCGGAGTCCGAAGACCCGTTGGACGGCGTCGAGCGATTTGACGGCTTCGGCCATGATTTCCGGGCCAATTCCATCACCGGGGAGAACTGCGATTTTTTTAGGTTGAGACATGAGGTGCAAAATGGAATGGATAAACAGATCTTCGAGAGCGCCTCGGCTATTTCCGCATTTTCGGACATTTCGGGCCGAGCGTCAAGAAGCGCGACGCTGGAAATGCACGGATGCACTGGCTAAGCCAGCGGCACACAGCGAAACCGCAAGCGGTTTTCCAATCCCCAATCCTTCGTCCCCCGCTCCGCTTACCGCATGTTCATGTCGCAGCTCAAGCCGCCGGCGGCGGGCAAGTAACATTTGTGAACGTAGTCGGCCACCATGCGGTCGGCGCTGAATCGCCACGCCAACGAGCTAATCGAGTTCATCATCCGCTTGATCCAATGACGCGGCAATCCGTCGACGTCGCGGTCGTAATAAAGCGGAATCACCTCTTCGACCAACACGCGATAGAGATCGGCGCCGTCGCGGGCGTCGGTCACGCGGTCGTCAACGTGCGACGTGCCGCGGCCGATGGCGAAACCGTTCGTGCCGTTGTACGCCTCGGCCCACCATCCGTCGAGAATCGAGAGATTCAACGCGCCGTTCAAGACCGCTTTTTGGCCGCTCGTGCCCGAAGCTTCCAGCGGACGGCGCGGATTGTTCAGCCATACGTCGACGCCTTGGATCATGTGCCGGCATACGTTGATGTCGTAGTCCTCGACGAAGGCGACGCGGTTGGCAAACCGCGGATCGTGCCGCAGGTTGGCGATGCGTTGGATCAGTTGCTTGCCGGGATCGTCGGCCGGATGGGCCTTGCCGGCGAAAACAATCTGGACCGGCTTCGCCGCGTCATTTACCATTGCCGCCAAACGATCGAGATCGTTCATGAGCATGACCGCCCGCTTGTACGTGGCGAACCGGCGGCCGAAGCCGATCGTGAGAATGTTGGGGTCGAGAATGTTGCGCGCCGACTCGACCGCTTCGTCGCTCTCGCCGCGGCGCCGGCACTGCCGGCTGATGCGCCGGCGCACGAACGCCAACAGCAGATTCTTCAGGGCGTAGTGCGATTCCCAAAGCTCGCCGGGATCGATCTCGTGAATGCCCTGCCACACGTCCGGCTCGCCCATCCGCTGCATCCAACCGGCGGGGAAGTAGCGGTCGAAAAGCTGCTGCATTTGCCATGCCAGCCAGCTTTGGATATGCACGCCGTTGGTGATGTGGCCGATGGGAATTTCTTCCTCGACGTGCCACGGCCAGAGATGTGCCCACATGCGGCGCGTCACGTGGCCGTGCAGGTTGCTCACGGCGTTCGCCCGGCGCGAAAGTTTCAGACCCAGCACGGTCATGCAGAAACTTTCGTGTTCGTTTTGCGGTTCGACCCGG
>CAZWNM010000378.1:0-3661 GCA_964635765.1 uncultured Planctomycetaceae bacterium
CTTGAAGGGAATTCTAATTGTCGCTCAAGGGAAAGAGTAGTTGTCGCCGAACACAAGGCCCAAGGGCTTCGAGCGCGGCCCAACTCAGGTCGCCTGGATTGGTGGTAAAGCCATCGAGCACGACGATTTGCATGGGACTTTTCCCTCTTGCGGGTGGAAAAAAGGTGATTTATCTACCCAGGATACCCCTTGGGGAACTCCCGCACAAGCGGTATAATATGGGGCTGCCGACAGGAGCCGCAACCGCTGCGGTCCGTGCGGCGTCATTGGGGTTTATCATTGAAGTTGAGAGAATAGCATGAGCAAAGCGACGGATAAAGCGAGATTGGTGAAGGTGAAGTTGGCGTTGGCCGCAAAGTGCGAGCGGTTGGCCAAGGTCGCCAAAAGCACTCCGAAACAGAACACGATGAACTACCACGCAGCCCGGTTCCGCCGGCAAGCGGCCGATCTGTCGCGCTAACGCGTTATGGAATCGTACCAAGGCCATCTGCTGATTGCATCGCCGCAACTGCCCGATCCGAACTTCGCTCGGTCGCTGGTGCTGCTGATCGAGCATAATCAGGAGGGGGCCTTCGGCGTCGTCGTCAATCGGCCGGTGAGCAAAACGGTGCAAGAGGTGTGGCGCGAAGTCGGCAGCGCGCCGTGCAATAGCCGGCGGCCGATCTATCTTGGCGGGCCGGTGCCGGGACCGCTGCTGGCGCTGCATGATCGGCCGTCGCTGGCCGAAATGGAAGCCGTGCCCGGCGTGTATTTTTCGGCCAAAAAACACAGCCTCGACGCGCTCGTGGAGGCCGACGATTCGCAGTACAAGATTTTCATCGGCCATTCCGGCTGGGCCGCCGGCCAGCTCGAGAACGAAATGCGTCAAGGCTCGTGGCGCGTGTTGTCCGCCACGGCCGATATCGTTTTTTCGACGTCCGACGAGCTTTGGGAAACGGTGTTCCGCGAAATGGGCCGATCCCTGCTGATGTCGATGCTCCATCTGGACGAATTGCCGCCGGACCCCTCGTTGAATTAGCATCCCATGAACTCTCCCGATCAGCCCGATACGCTCGTCGCCGCATTGGCTCGGCATCAACTCGAACTGCCCGCCGCCCAAATCGCCTTGCTGGACCGATACTGCAAGCTGCTTTGGGACTGGAACGCGAAAATCAATCTGACGCGGCACACCGATTACGAGAAATTCGTTGCCCGCGATCTGGTCGATAGCTTGGCGTTCGCCGAATTCTTGCCGCATGGCGAAAGAATTCTCGACGTAGGCTCCGGCGGCGGCGTGCCGGGCGTGGTGCTGGCCATCGTGCGCGGCGATCTAAATGTGTCGCTGGCCGAATCGGTCGGCAAAAAAGCCAAGGCGCTGGCCGATATGGTCGAGCAGCTCAAGCTGCCCATCACCGTGTATCCGATTCGCGCCGAAATCGTTTTGGAGCGGGAGCGGTTCGACACGCTGGTGATTCGCGCGGTGGCCCGGCTCCGAAAATTGCTGGAATGGTTTAAGCCGCATGGGGCCTCGTTCGGCCGGCTCTTGGTTCTCAAGGGGCCGGCGTGGGTCGATGAGCGCGGCGAGGCCCGCCATTACGGCCTGATGCACGGGCTGGAATTGCGCAAGCTCAAGTCGTATCCGCTGCCCGGCGCCGATGCCGAAAGCGTGCTCCTGCAACTCACGCCGAAGACGGATTCGTAGCGGAAGTTTTGCGGCAATACGGGTTTTCTGATTTCGAGCCGTCGGTTGTGTTTCGACCTGGCGAAATGGGTTGATTTTGCCGCGCAAAAAACGAAAAAAATCAACGAATGCTATTCCGTGTTCGTCGCATCTCTAGTATTCTTGGGTGCTGACGCTCTAGCCCCAATCCCCTATCCCTAGCCCCTCGCCATGCGTTTTCCACTCTCGCTGACCCGCTCGATGACAACCTACTTGCTCCGCAAAAAAATGGCGGGCGAGAAGAAATTTCCGATGGTTCTCATGCTTGAACCGCTGCACGCCTGCAATCTGTCGTGCGCCGGTTGCGGCCGCATCCGCGAATACACCGACACGATGCACTGCCGGCTATCGATCGAGCAGTGCATGAACGCGGCGGCCGAATGCGGCGCGCCGATCGTGAGCGTTTGCGGCGGCGAACCGCTCATTTACCCGGAAATCGAGGTCTTGATCGAGAGCCTCATCTTGCAGCGGAAACACATTTATCTCTGCACCAACGGCGTGTTGCTGGAAAAGAAGATTCCCAGCTTCCGCCCCAGCAGCCGGCTGTTCATCAACGTGCATCTCGACGGCATGGAGGCGACGCACGACGGAATGGTCGGCCGCGGCGGCGTGTTTTCGGCGGCCGTGCGCGGCATCGTCGCCGCCAGGGAGGCCGGGTTCATCGTCTGCACCAACACGACGATCTACCGCGACACCGACATGCACGAAATCGCCGTGCTGTTCAATTATCTGCGCGAGTTGGGCGTCGACGGCTGCATGATTTCGCCGTCGTTCGGCTACACGGCCGTGTGCGAGGAGAATCCCGACGGCGCCGCGCGGATTTTTATGACCCGCGACGAAGTTCACCGGAAATTTCAGTCGGCCCAAAAACTGCTCGCACCGTTTCGGCTCGCGGCCTCGCCAATTTACATGGAATTTTTGCGCGGCGAGCGCGAATTGACCTGCGCGGCCTGGGCGAACCCGACGTACAACGTCCGCGGCTGGCGCGGCCCTTGCTACCTCCTGGGCGACGCCCATTACGACACCTACCGCGAGTTGGTCGAGGCGACCGACTGGACTCGGCTTGGTCCCGGCGGCGACGTGCGTTGCGAAAATTGTCTGACCCACAGCGGTTTCGAGCCCGCCGCCGTGTTGACCTCGGACAAAGGCATCCGCGACGTTCTTCGCATGGCCGTTTGGCAAATGACGTAGCCGCGGCTCATCCTCCGTCGGCAAAATCGCTGGACTACTCACTTACACATAACGGGAAAACCTTGATTCGGCACCGCATTTCCTTGCTGAGCATCCATAAACGTCGCGAAACCGCAAGCGACTTTCCAATCCCCAACCCGCCGCCCGCTATTCCCCCCACACCACTCCATGCGGTCCATTGCGAACGCCGCCGATGATCCAATTGTTCAACCCGTCTTTCGATAATTGGGCGCGAATGCTCTCGGCATAATACGGCGAAACGAGCAAAACCATGCCGATGCCCATGTTGAACACCTGATACATCTCGGCGTCGTCTACCTCGCCGAGCCGCTGGAGCCACGGGAAGACCGGCGGCATCGTCCACGTGCCGCGATGGATGAATACCTGAATATCATCGGGCAAAATCCGCTCGATATTCTCGATCAAGCCGCCGCCGGTGATGTGGGCGATGCCATGCACGACGTTTTTCACCCGATAATAGGCCAACACCTTGCGAATCGGTCGGACGTATATCTGCGTTGGCGTCAACATAGCCTGGCCGACCGTTTGGCCCAACTCGTCGACGTGATCGCCGACGCCGAAGCCGGCAACGTCGAAGGCGATTTTTCGAGCGAGACTGTAGCCGTTCGAATGCAGCCCGGTCGAGGCGATGCCGATGGCCACGTCGCCCGGCTCGATCGACTTCCCGTCAATGATCCGCTCGCGATCAGCCACGCCGACGCAAAAGCCGGCGAGGTCATAATCGCCGGCCTTGTAAATATCGGGCAAAAT
>CAZWNM010000379.1:0-3660 GCA_964635765.1 uncultured Planctomycetaceae bacterium
GCCCTTGTTGGGATGAAAGGTCCCCACGGAGCCCAGGACCCAGTCGCCGGGCGCGGCGTCGAAATGGCCGGCAATCGGCGTGCGACAGTGACGACAGCAGCCCTCCGACAGATCGAAGGATTGGACGGCGTAACCGTTTCGCCGGATCACCGCATGGCCGCAATTGGGGCAGTACGTGTGCTGACGCTCGGGATCGTATACGTTGCCGGTATAGACATATCGCAAGCCGGCCGCTCTGGCGATGTCGTAAGCCGACGTCAAAATCGCCGGCGAAGTGGCCGGCCGATCGGTCAGATGAAAATCGGGATGAAACGCCGAAAAATGCAGCGGCACGTCGGGCCCGAGCTCGGCCGCGATCCACTCGCACATGCGGCGTATCTCGTCCGGCGAATCGTTCGCCTGCGGAATCAGCAGGTTCGTGATTTCCAACCACGCGCGGCTTTCGTGCGCGAGCCAATGGAGCGTATCCAAGACCGGCTGCAATCGCCCGCCGCAATAGGTTTTGTAGAACTCGTCGGAAAAGCCCTTGAGATCGACGTTCGCGGCGTCGATCGACTCGAAAAAAGCCGGCCTCGCGGCGTCGGTGATATAGCCCGACGTAACGGCCACGGTTTTTATCGGTTGATTGGGATCGGCGGCGTGGCACGCCCGAGCGGTGTCGATGGCGTATTCGGCCCAAACGATCGGGTCGTTGTAGGTGAAGGCGATGCTGCGGCAGCCGAGTCGCCGGGCAGCGTCGGCAATCGCTTCGGGCGAGGCTTTTTGGCCCGCGATGTCAACGTCGTGCGACCGCGTGGTGGTCCAATTTTGGCAAAACCGGCAGCCCAAGTTGCAGCCGGCCGTGCCGAACGACAGAACGGCCGTGCCGGGATAGAATTGATAGAGCGGTTTTTTTTCGATCGGATCGACGGCAAGCCCGGTGTTGCGTCCGTAGGTGGTCGAGACGATTTTTCCGTCTTCGTTTTTCCGAACGAAACAGAATCCCCGTTCGCCCGGCTTGACGGCACAATGTCTCGGGCAGAGGTCGCAGATCACCCGTTCACGGTCGTCCGATGCATGCTGCCACATGATTGATATTTTACGTCACGCAACGAAATTGCGGAACGTTGCTCTTGGCAAGTTCTATCGCCTGTTCAAACTCGGCATCGCTGGCGAAGCCACGGCGCGGGAGATAGAAAAACAAATTATTTTGAGGGTAAAGCATCAGACCGCAAGGCGTATGCACGACCTTGACTATCACCTTCCAAACACACTCAGTATGTGCAAGGGGCGATTGCACGGACAGCTTGTCCGGCATGATTTGCCATTCGATCTCGATGTCCTTTTCGGAACATTTAGTGTACTGTCGCCGAACTATCCAGCGATGCCAAATGGATCGCGACCACCAGCAGACGCTCACAAATGAAAGAACAATAAGCCCTGTCCAATCAAAGCCGGGTTTGTAGGCAACGATGCTGGCTATGACGGCAAGAATTGTCATGCCATAGATAGTGATGCTGATGGCAGTTCGAAACGCGGGTCGCAACATTTGTCGCCAGTGACAGCAATTCGCTTCAAGCGAGTCCTCGAATGACCAGCGAAATCTAACCGTGATTGGCTGCTCCATGATTCATCCCCGGATGATTCAACGCATCAAATTTCTCACCGCCAAAAAGCAATTCCCAAATCCTTGCAAATCTTCCGAACCAATTGGTCTTGAATTTCGGAATGGCGTGGAATGGCCGACCGTTTGTTCTGCGATGGATTCGCCCACCATGAGTGACGACCGCCTTCACGCACAAAAACGCAACCGCGCTCTCGCAAATAATGAAGAAGTTCGGTGCGTTTCATACCGTCAATGGCTCTTCGCTGTAGCCGGACGTTGCCGATTGAATCGCCTCTTGCCGATTGAAGTCCAACGCCTCCTTCAACGTAATCTGCAAGCTAGCCAGCAATTCGTCGCGCGTTCGCTCCTGGCAATTGACGCCGGGCACTTCTTCAATCCAGCCGATCCACCAATCGCCGTCTTGCTTTGTAATCGCCGTGAAGGTATTTGCCATTGAAAAATCTCCTCGTCTATCGCCACCGCGTCAATCATTCACACACTTTATTATATCACCCTTCCCGCCGTTTGGGAATCATGTCTTTTCTGGATTGCCCAGCACGGCCGACAATTCCGCAATCATCGCGTCGGTGTGGCCGGCCGTCAGGCTGATGCGCAAGCAGGCCTCGCCCTCGGGCACGGTCGGCGGACGAATCGCCGGGGCGAATATGCCGCAAGTGCGCAAACGCGACGACAGCTCGATCGCGCGATCCGACGTGCCGACGATGATCGGGATGATCTGGCTGGCCGACGCGCCGGTGTTCCAGCCGCGTGCTTGCAATTCCGCGCGAAACCGTTCGGCTCGCGGCAAAAGTTGTCGGCGGCGCTCCGGCTCGGTTTCAACGATGTCGAGGGCGGCAATCGCGGCAGCCGACGCGGCCGAGGGCTGTGCGGTCGAAAAAACATACGGCCGCGCGCGATTCACCAGCCATTCGATAAGCTGTCGGCTGCCGGAAACGAATCCGCCGGCGCAGCCCAACGCCTTGCTCAACGTGCCGACGCGCACCGGCACGCGCGATTCCACGCCCAAAAATTCCGCCACGCCGCGGCCGTTGCGGCCGAACACGCCGGTCGCGTGCGCCTCGTCGATCATCAACATCGCACCGTATTTGTCGGCCAAATCGGCCAATTCGACAAGCGGCGCGAGATCGCCGTCCATGCTGAAAAGGCTGTCGGTCGCGATCAACCGCCGTCGCTTTTCGTTTGCCGCAGGATGGTCTTTTTCGAGCATTGCGGCCAGCCGGGCGGCGTCGTTGTGCGGATAGACGCGGACATCGGCGCGGGAAAGGCGGCAGCCGTCGAACAGGCTGGCGTGGTTCTTGCGGTCGCAAAAGACGACATCGCCCGGCCCGACCAACGCGGCGATCGTGCCCATGTTGGCCGCAAAACCGGAGGAAAACAGGAGCGACGCTTCCGTGCCCTCGAACTCGGCCAATCGGGCTTCGAGCCGGCCGTGCGATGCGCCGTGGCCGGTCACCAGCGGACTCGCGCCGCTGCCCCAGCCCTCATGCCGCGCGGCATCGACGACGGCGGCCGACAATCGCGGATCGGCGGCCAGCGACAAGTAATCGTTCGAGCCGAAGTTTAGAAGCGACTGGTCATCAATCGTAATTCGAGCCGCCTGCGCGCCCTCGCGGCCCGGCAATTGCCGCCGAAGATTTCTTGCCGACAGCGCGGCCAGTTCGGCGTTGATCCAGGAGAGAGGAGATGGCATTGAAGAACGAAAACTGAAGATCGAAAGACGATGTATGCCGCAAAAAACGCCGTCGCCGTTGGCTCCGGGTTAAACTAGTCCCTAGTCCCTAGCCCCTAGTCCCTCTTCCCTTACCAGCACGCGGCTGCCTTGCACGTCGATCACCTCGACCGTCGCGCCGCGAGCGATCACTTCGCCGTCGGCCATTACATCGACAAGCAGATCGCCGAATCGAGCCTTGCCGCCGGGCGTGAGTTGCGTGGTCGTCGTGCCGCGCGTGCCGAGCAGGGCGTGGAAATCGGCTAGCGTCTCGCGGCGGCGAATCGTCGCCGCCTCGTCCCCGGCCGGCGGCTCCAAGGTTAAATGGCTCAGAAACCGCGAACGA
>CAZWNM010000380.1:0-3645 GCA_964635765.1 uncultured Planctomycetaceae bacterium
GCAGCCAAGGGCGTTACGTTCGTCACCCTTGAAGACGAAACCGGCACGGCCAACCTCATTGTGCAGCACAATACGTGGGAGCGTTTTCGCGCAATCGCCCATCATTCCAACCTTTGGCTCATCCATGGCCGAGTCCAATCGAAAGATTCCGTCATTCACGTTTTGGTTCATCGCATCGAAACCCTGACGCCACGGTTGCCCTTGGAACACGTCCAATCACGAGACTTTCGGTGACGACGCCATGTCAACATTGTACCTGTGGTCACGGCGCCAAATGGTGTATTTGCAGCGATATGAGGCACTTTGGCGGCAGCGACTGTTGGCAGCGCAATCGCCCTGTTGGTTCAGGCCATCGAGGAAATTGCCGGTGCAAAATTGCACGGCCGTCTCCGTCGTGTAAACATCCATTACGCGGCCGCTCTTGGGCTCTAAACGTGTGCGGCCTGCGAAAGCCCCGTCTGGGACTGCGAGCCTTGGGAGCCACAGCCGGTGATTGACATGGGGGGACGGCTGTGGTAGATTCGCCGGCTCATGGGTTGACGCCTTCCAGGCCCCCTGAGAAATGCCGCGGCCCAGCCGTCGCGAAAATCAATCATGCAATTTTTATTCCAACGCTGCGTTGCTTTATTGCCGTTGAGCTTGGCCGTTTTCGCGATGCCGCAAATCACCGCTGCCGCCGAAGCCTGGCAAAAATCCTACGAGGCCGGACAATACGAAAACGCGAAGGGCCAGTCGCTGGCTTATCGTCTTCTGAAGCCCGAGAAAATCGAGCCGGGGAAAATGTATCCGCTGGTGCTTTTTCTGCATGGGGCCGGCGAACGGGGCGCCGATAATGCGGCCCAGCTCAAGCACGGGGCGCGCAAGTTCGCCAAGCCGGCGAATCGGCACAAATATCCCTGTTTTGTTGTTGTCCCGCAGTGTCCGGCCGATCAGAAATGGGTCGCGGTCGACTTCCAAAAACCCTCGCATACGATGCCCAAGACGGCTTCCGTGCCGCTGACGCTCGCCCTCGAGCTGGTCGAAAAACTCGTTGCGGAATTGCCGGTCGATAAGAGCCGGTTGTATATCACGGGCATTTCGATGGGCGGATTCGGCACGTGGGACGCCGTCCAGCGCCGGCCGGAATTGTTCGCGGCGGCCGTTCCGATTTGCGGCGGCGGCGACACGGCCGAGGCGGCGAAGCTGACCAAGCTGCCAATTTGGGCGTTCCAAGGCGACCGTGACGATGTTGTGCCGCCTTGCCGCACGCCCGACATGGTCGCGGCGATTCGCAACGCCGGCGGTACGCCGAAAATGACGATGTATCCCGGCGTCGGCCACGATTCGTGGACCACCACCTACGCCGATCTCGCCGTCTTGGCTTGGTTGTTTGCACAAAAAAAATAGGCCGCTGAGCGTGCGACGAATGACTTTCCTTTGGCTTTTCACTGGTGTATACTTGCCTTTGTGAACTTGATTTGACATGTTTTCGCCGCCATCGGGAAAGAAAAGTCGATGATTATTAGCAGGACTCCGCTTCGGATTTCGTTTTTCGGCGGCGGCACCGATTTTCCCGAGTTCTTTACCCAACATGGCGGCGCCGTTCTCGGCACGGCCATCGATAAGCACATCTACCACTCCGTGGTGCGGTTTCCCTCCGAGTTTTTCGATTACTCCATTCGACTGGCTTATCGCAAGGTCGAATGCGTGCGGCAACGCGACGAGATCGAGCACCTGCCATTCCGCAAGATTCTCGAATATTTCGACATCGGGAAAGACATCGAAATATCGCTCACGGCCGACCTGCCCTCGTTCTCGGGCCTGGGGTCATCGTCGAGTTTCACGGTCGGGCTAATCAATGCCTTGAGCGCGCATGAAGGCCGGTTCGTGTCGAAGGAGGAGCTGGCCCGCACCGCCATCCACATCGAGCGCGACATTCTCCAGGAAACCGTGGGCTGCCAGGACCAGGTGTTCGCCGCATACGGCTCGCTCGACCTCATCGAATTTTCGGGCGATAATCGATTTGCGGTCCACCGGATATGCTTGCCGAAATCCCGGCTTTATGAGTTGGATAATTCTTTGTTGATGTTTTTTACGGGGATCACGCGGCGGGCGGACGATATCGAACGCACGAAACTGCAAAACCTCGACAAAATTAAAAAGCCGCTGCTTCAGCTCTACCAACTCGTGGAGAAGGCCCACGGACTGTTGACCGGCAATGCGCCGCTGTCGGATTTCGGCCGCCTTCTGGATACAGCCTGGCAGGCAAAACGCAATCTCGCGCCCGGCGTCAGCGAGCCTCGCATCGATCAGATGTACGAACTTGCGTTGGCCAACGGCGCGCTGGGCGGCAAACTGCTGGGCGCCGGCGGCGGCGGGTTCATGCTCTTGTTCGTGCCCGAGGAAAATCAACCGCGGCTCCGCAACGCCATGCAGGGCTATTGCGAAGTGGAGTTTTCAATCAATGCCCCTGGCAGCAGCATCATCCATTCCTAACGGCTGCGCATGCGCCGAGGTAATGAGGAGTTGAAAGAATGATTTGTCGCGTTTGCGATTCAACCGATCTCCAACCGGCCATTGACCTGGGCAATCAACCTTGGTGCAATCATTTTTTGACCGCCGAGCAAGTCGGGCATGAGCCTTTTTACCCGTTGCGGGTCGTCCATTGCGCGTCGTGCAACACCGTACAACTCGACTACACGGTGCCCAAGGAGACGATGTTCGGCAACCACACGTATCTCTCCGGCATTACCCGTTCGCTCGATCAACATTTTGCGGCCATCGCCGACGAAGTGGACAATCGTTTTTTTCATGATGCGCCGGGCAAGTCGTTCTTGGACATCGGTTCCAACGACGGCACCCAACTGCGGCACTTCAAGGCGCTTGGCTACGACGTTTTGGGAGTGGAATCGTCCGAAAAAATCGCGCAAATCGCAAACGATGCAGGTCTGATAACACTCCATGCGTTTTTCAATCACGAGGTGGCAGTCGGCTTGGGACGCAAGTTCCACGCGATCAACGCGGCCGGCGTTTTCTTCCATCTCGAGGAACTCCATTCCGTTTGCGACGGCATCCGCAAATCGCTCCGCGACGACGGCGTGTTCGTCGTGCAGTTCCTTTACATGAAAAAAATCATCGAAAACGGCGCTTTCGATCAGATTTATCACGAACATCTTCTCTACTACAATCTTTTGACGATCGAAACGCTTTTGAACCGGCACGGTTTGGCGATGTTCGACGCCTATTTGGCGCCCATTCACGGAGGGTCGATCATCGGATTCGTCACGCATCAGTCGCGATGCCGTCCCACGGAGCGATTGCTTGCGATGCGGCAGGCGGAAATCGCGGCGTACAGCAACGAGTTGGCGACGTACCGGGCGTTTGCAAAACGCATCGAAACGATCAAGCAGCGCGACGTCGCTTTTTTGGAGGCCGCCCGGCGCGATGGGAAAACAGCGTACGGCATGGGCGCGCCCGTGAAGGGGAACACGCTGTTGAATTACTTCAAGATCGGGCCGGAACGGTTGCAGTGCTTGGTGGAGAAGAACACGCTTCGCCGAGGGCTTTTTTCGCCCGGCATGCACATTCCAGTGCTGATGGAGGACGAGTTGCCGCGTCAGCCCGATCTTTATTACGTCCTGGCATGGAACTTCAAGAACGAAATCC
>CAZWNM010000381.1:0-3643 GCA_964635765.1 uncultured Planctomycetaceae bacterium
GACGGCCACGCCGCCATCGGTCGGCGGATTGGTGAGCAAGACCGACGAGCCGTTGGGTGCCGTCGGCTGGTTGAATTGGTCGCAGTTGCTCGAAACCGCCTCGCCCTGGGCCGATTTCGCCGTCGAGCACTCGGTTCCGTCCCAAAAAGACGACCAAAAAACCGCGCAGAAGGCCATCGCCGAGCAGGTTCACACGATTAGGGACATCCTCAAGGCGATTCGGGCCGTAACGGTCGATTGCCGCATTGAGGACGGCGTTCTCGTGAGCCACTCGTTGTTGGAAATTCATGACATCGGGCAGTAGTGAGTCGTGGGTGCCACTGCTGGCTCGTCCAGCAGTGAGTGCATCGGAGGATTCCCTTGAAAACACTGCTGGACAAGCCAGCAGTGGCACTCAAAATTTGAAATTGCCCTTCTTCGACATGCCGTTAGCGACGGCCGATTGCGTCTTTGTCGCTGCTCCGAACGCTACCGCTACGACAAAAACATCCTTTTCTTGCGACTTTTTCGCATTTCCCCAAGTTGCCAAGAGTACCACATCGTATGCCGCCGATGCAATTGGTGGGGCGAGGTAGGGAAAAAACCTAAACTGCTATAGGACATTTTCGCAAAGGTTACTACATTAGGACTCACGTTGTGCTTCCCCCTGTGAGTCGGGCCAATTTTTCTACAGGAGGTCGCCGTGGGGCAATCGGCGATCAGCAATTTTCGAGTAGACGGCGCATCGACGGGCCGCAGGCCTTACGCGCGGTTCCCCGCCGAGATGTCGATGCTTTGTCGCGCCGTCGAGTGCGTCGAGGACGGCATCGTCATCACCGCCCGAGCGTCTGGCGGCCGCCCGCCTTGGGTAGTCTTTACCAACCCCGCCTTCCACGCCATTGCCAATTGCGTCTCGCAATGCGGCCAAACGGACGGAATCCCTGCGTCGGCGGTGGAACATGATTTCCGTGACGATGACCCCGTCTGGAAAAGTCTGATCGAAAGTCATCAGCACGACGGCGTCTTTTCGACGGAAATCGTGCGCCGCGATAAAGATGGCTCGCCGTCGCTGCTGCATTTGCGGTCCATGCCGATTCAAGACGAATCGGGCCAAGTCACGCATCGCATCGCCATTTTCCACGACAGAACCGAGGTGTCGAACCTCGAAGAAGCCATTCGCCGCAACGAGCGATTGGCCTGCATCGGCCTGCTGGCAGCCGGAATCGCCCACGAAGTCAACAATCCGATCGGTTCCGCGCTCCTGGCTGCCGAAACCGCGCTGGCCATCAACGAGTCGGCCGGCGACGGCGAGCCGTTGGCCGCCTGTTTGCGAAACATCGCCACGTCGCTCGATCGGTGCGGGCGGATTGTGAAAACGCTCTTGCGATACACGCGCCACGAGTCTTCCGAAAAACAAGCGTGCAACATCAACGACGTGGTCGAGCAGGCGTTGGAATTGGCTCGGCCCTACGGCACGGCGCACGGCGCCGACATGCGGCTGAATCTCGATCCGCAGGCGCCCTTGACGCCGATGAATCCGTTGGAAATCGAGTTGGTGTTGGTCAATCTGATTCGCAACGCCATTGAGGCGGGCGGCCCAAGCCTGACGGTCGCCGTCGATACGATGCCGACCGACAGCGGCGTGCGCGTCGTCGTGCGCGACAGCGGCCGCGGCATGAACAAGGAACAACTCGCTCATGCCTTTGATCCTTTGTACACGACGAAGAAAAATCGAGGCGGCTCGGGCATCGGAATGAGCATCGCGTATGGAATCGTACAGGGACACGAGGGGCGCATGGAGGTGCGAAGTGAGGAGGGTAAGGGCACGACCGTAACAATTGATTTGCCGGTTGCGGCGCGTCCTCAAAACGAATCGGACGGCAAACAGGGGCAACATGGCTATGGCGCGAATTCTAATAGTCGAGGACGATCCGTTTTTTGCGGAAGTACTGGCATGCACGTTGAGGCTGGAGGGACATGATACGACTGTGGCGAACAACGCCGACGAAGGCGTGCGGATCGGGCTGGTCGCTCGGCCCGAGGTCGTCATCGCCGATTGGCTGTTGCGCAGCGCGATGAACGGCGGCGAGGTTTGCCGGCGCATTCGCGCCGCTTGGCCTCGCATTAAGACCATTATCATCACCGGACATCAGGAACTCGTTTCCGAGGCCGGGCGATGTTGCAGTCATGCGGGGGCAGTCATCGCAAAACCGTTTCATAAAGAGGAAATTCTCGATGCGGTGCAGGCGGCGTTGATGCACGAAGCCTTGCCACCGCTCGTAAAAATATTCGATCCCAATTGTCAAGAACGCATCCTTCAACCCGTTTGTTGATCTTTTAGGTGAAAACTATGGTGACAGCAGTGCCGGTCGTGTTTATCGTCGACGACGATCCGCAAGTGTGCGAATCGTTGAGCCTTATGGTTCGCAGCGTGGGCATGGAGGCCAAGACATTTTCCTCCGCCGAGGTGTTTCTCGCCGGCTGCGACGAAATGCCAAGCGTGCCAAAATGCATGATCTTAGACGTGCGCATGCCCGGCATCAGCGGCCTGGGGTTGCAGCAAATGCTTGCCGCCCGGAATCAAACGATGCCGATCATCATGATCTCCGGCTGTGCCGACATTCCCATGGCCGTGCAAGCCATGAGCGCCGGCGCCTTGGATTTTCTGGAAAAACCGTTCAGCCGCCGGACACTGCTCGCTCGCATTCAAGAGGCGATCGGCCAAGACGCGAACGCGCGGCATTTGTACGCTCGAAAGGCCGAAATCGCCTCCCGCGTCGACCGGCTTTCCACCCGCCAACGCGAGGTGCTGTATCTGCTCATCGACGGCCGTCATTCGAAGCAAATCGCGGGCCAGTTGGGCATCGGCGAAAAAACCGTGGCCAAGCATCGCGCCGGCGTACTCGACAAAATGCAAGTCGATAGCGTCGTCGAGCTTGTCCGGCTCATGACCGACGCCAATGCCGGCTGATAGCCCGACGAAACATCGGCCTAATCGAGATACACCGGCGCGTCGGTCGCCAGGCCGGCGGGCAACTTGCCGGCAAGCTCCTCGGCATCGAGGGCGAACAAGGGACTGATCTCGACCGGCGTGTCGTCGGCCACCATCGCGCCCGCCTGCCGCAGCCAGCCGCGATGGAGCGCCATGACTTGCGATCGAACCGTTTCCGGCGTGTCGTCCTTCGCGCCCGATGCGTTTTTTAGCGGCGCGAACGCCAGCCGTGGATCGACCTCGACCACAATCGCATTTTTCGCCTCCGGCATCAAGTCGAAAATAAACCGCTCGAACTTAATCGCGTTCGGCTCCGACGGCGTTACTGGCCGGCCGGATGCATCGACATACGCGACCGTCTTTCGGGCAATATGGAACGGCAATCCGGCGGCCGAATCGGCGGTCTTCCGCAACAGCGCGACGGCCATCGCATGGACCGCGACGTTGCCGGCCCAAATGGCCAGCGAACCGTCGGCATTGCGCCGCCGCGCGGCATCGTCGGGCAAGTCGCTGTACTCGATCACCATCAGCCGCCCGTCCACTTGCACCACGTTGCCCAACCGCTCCAACGGATCGCGCTTGGCAACGACTTGCGTCGAAAACTCCGAACCGGCCAGCAGATGGTAACCCAAAAACTCCTGGCCGCAGATATCGACCAGCGGATTATCGACT
>CAZWNM010000382.1:0-3641 GCA_964635765.1 uncultured Planctomycetaceae bacterium
GGCCCGATGCCCGGGGCCAGTGGACGGGATTATTGATGGTCGTTTTGCGAAGGCCCTCACCCTAGTCCTCTCCCGATGGGAGAGGGGACTTTGGAAAATGGCAAAAAACTAAAGATCAAAGGCGGATTTTATGCAAGGCATTAAGGGTCTGATTATCGCCATTGGATTTGGCATCGCCGGCGCGTTGCTCAATTTCGCGTATCTGCAAAGCAAGGCCAGCAAGGAAGAGAAGGTCGCCTTCGTGGGCATTAAGGCGGAGCGGACCGTCAACCGCGGCCAAGTTCTTGCCGAAGAAGACATCACGCCGGTGTCGATTCCCAAGTTGTGGGTCGGCAACCTCGACACGCTCGGGGTTCTCTACGAGAGCAAAACGAGCGTGCTGGGCCAAAAAGCCTTGCGCAATTTGACCGGCGAACGCCTGCTGCTCCGCGACGACTTCGGCACGCCGCCGCCGGAGCTGAATTTGGAGCCGGGCGAGGAACTGCGGTGGATTCCGGTCGATACGCGGGCGTTCGTGCCGTCGCTGGTTTCGCCGGGCGATCGGGTGTCGTTCCTGGTGACGCGGCCGGTCGGACCGACGCCCGCCGTGCGCGGCCTGACGCCTCGCCCGAACCCCGACGAGGCCGCCGCGAACGTTGGCATGAGCGAAACCATCGGGCCGTTTACGATCCTCGCCTTGGGCAATCGGCTTAGCAGTGCCAAGGTTTGGGGCGCCGACAAAAAACCGCAGATTCAAGAAAATGTGTTGGGCATCCGCGTCAAGAAAGACGGTAACGAACGCCAGGCGGCCGATAAACTTTGGCAACTCTTGGAAGCCACGAATTTTCATCAGGTCGGCGTGGTGCTGCTTTCGAGAAAACAGGAACAATAAGAGGGACTAGGGGCTAGGGACTAGGGGCTAGAAATGAGTCTCCGATCCCTAACCTCTAGCCCCTAATCCCTAGCCCCTCCCCATGAAGGTCTGGTACAACAAGGTCAACGAAAGCCGCCGGTCGGTGCTCGATGTCGAGGTTGAAGAAATCTCGATCGGGCGTGATCCGTCGAACGTCGTCTGCCTGCAAAGCCCTTTGGTTTCGCGGCATCACGCCGTCGTGCGCATGGTGGACGGCCGTTTGCACCTGGAAAACGTCGGACTGAACAGTTGCATCGTCGGCGACGAGGAAGTGTTGGGCGGGCAGACGGCGGTTTTCGAGCCGGGCGCGAAAATCCGCATTTGGCCCTACACGCTCACCTTCGAGTCGGAAAAAGCCGCCACCGTCACTCGGCTCGAGTTCGAGGCCCATCTGCGCACGATCATGGCCAACCTCGAATTGAAAATCCACAAGAAACTTTTGGAGCGGCTCGATCTTTACGAGTTTGAAACCAATCTGAGCAATGACCAGACGAACATTTTGCTGTTGGAAAACAACATCGAAGACGTTTGCCGCGACCTGAAGGTTTTTTCGCCCGAGAACGAATCGCTCATCGAGGAAATCACCGGCATGACGCTCCGCGATCATTTGGTCAACCAATTGATTATGGAGACGGGCAAGGAAGAGTATTTCGATTTGGCGACGCTGACGACCAACGAGTTCGACGTGCCGGCCACGCTGGTGCCGGAGCGCGAGGTCGAGCTGCACGCGCTGCTGCAATTCGCCCGGGAGCGGCTGAACATGCAGGAGTGCCGTGATGTGACCGAGCAGGTGCATCGGGTGGAAACGCGGTTCCAAGACGTGTTTCATTTGCTCCGGCCGCACTTGCACCACGAACTGCGAAAATATCTGATCCTTCGCACATTGAAAAAGGACCTGAAAGACACGATTTTCGGCTTCGGCCCCTTGCAAGACATGCTCCGCGCGCCGACGGTGACGGAAATCATGGTCGTGGCGAGCGACTTGATTTACGTCGAGCGCAGCGGCATGATCGAGAAGTCGGGCCGGCGGTTCATTTCCGACAAAGTGACCGAATCGATCATCGAGCGGATCGTCGCGCAAGTGGGGCGGCGCATCGACAAGAGCCAGCCGCTGGTCGATGCCCGATTGCCGGACGGTTCGCGCGTGAACGCGATCATTCCGCCGCTGGCGTGCAAGGGGCCGACGCTGACGATCCGAAAATTTCCCGCCCAACGGCTCACGATGGACGATCTCATCGAGATGGGCTGCATCACTTCGTCGGCCGCGACGTTCCTGCGGGCGTGCGTGATCGACCGCCGCAACATTTTGGTGAGCGGCGGCACCGGCACCGGCAAAACGACGTTCCTCAACATTTTGAGCAGCTTCATTCCGTTCAAGGAACGCATCGTCACGATTGAAGACACGACCGAACTGCGATTGCATCAGGAGCATGTGGTGACGTTGGAAACGAAGCCGCCGAACATCGAGGGGGTAGGCGAATACACCGTGCGCGACCTGGTGAAGAACTCGCTGCGCATGCGGCCCGACCGCGTGATTGTCGGCGAATGCCGCGGGCCGGAAGCGCTCGACATGCTCCAGGCGATGAACACCGGCCACGACGGCTCGATGACCACGGTTCACGCCAACAGTTCGCCGGAGGTGATCGAGCGGTTGGAAGTGCTGGTGCTGATGGCGGCCGACCTGCCGGTCACGTCGATCCATCGGCAGATTTCGTCGGCGCTCGATTTGATCGTTCACATCAGCCGACTGCCCGGCGGCATGAGGATGATTACGCAAATCACCGAAGTGCTTCAGTACGACCCGGACGAAAAACGCATTGTGTTGCACGATATTTTCAATTTCCGCGACGGCGCGCTGCTGCGTCCGACCGGCTACCTGCCGTCGTTCGTCGATTCGCTCATGGAGAAGGAACTTTTGGATTTGGAGTTTTTGTACGGTCGAGAGACGACGATGAAAGAGGCGTCGGAGGAGTACGGAGATTGAAAGGGATTTGGGGATTTAGGGATTTAGGGATTTAGAGATTTGGGGAAGGTGGAAGAGCAGAATAGGACGTGTTTGCAGACTCGAAATCCCGAAATCCCCAAATCCCTCATAAAACCATGAACTTTACCGCAGAAAACATCCTCGCATCGACGATGATCGGTCTGGCGACGGCGGCGGCCGCGTATGCCGCCGACCAATACGCCGTGCGCGCGTTCGGAGCCGTCGAGCGCGACATCGCCGACAAACTGCGCCGCCTTCGCATCGCCGCGGGCGGCGTGCGAAAATACCTGATCGCTTGGCTCATCGTCATCGGCGTCACGTTCGTCGGTTTTTGGATGGCCACGGGCGGCGTGGTGCTTGCCGCGATGGTCGTGGCGTTCATGGCCGCCGCGCCGTGGTATCTGCTGCGGCGCTTGGCCCAGCGGCATCATCAACGCATCGAAGATCAACTGGCCGACGCGATGGTGACGTTGGCCAACGCGGTTCGGGCGGGCCTTTCCATCGCCCAGTCGATGGAAATTCTCGCCGCGCAATGCCCACGGCCGATCAATGCCGAGTTCCATCAAATCGTGGCCGAATACAACATGGGCAAGCCGCTCGATCGGACGTTGACCGAGGCGAAGCAGCGGCTTCGGAGCGAAAACTTTGCCCTGTTCGCCGCCGCCCTGTTGGCCAGCCACGAAAGCGGCGGGCGATTGAATGAAACTGTCGAACGCATCGCGCAGTCGGTGTTGGAATTGCAACGGCTCGAACGCAAGGTGCTGG
>CAZWNM010000383.1:0-3638 GCA_964635765.1 uncultured Planctomycetaceae bacterium
GTCGTCCTATCGCTACTGCGGACCCAAGCCGCGCAGCCGCGAAGTCGCCATCGTGCTCCAAAAGCGCGTAGGCGTGAAATTTTGTGTAACCTTTGCCCTCCTCGAAAGGCGAGGCGTTGCTGGAGAACACGTAAAGGAGATTGCTCCCAGCATGGTTGACGGTTGCACTAACGCCGCCGCCTTTTCCTGGGCGACACCACTGTGAGGAGCCATCCGCGCTCACCTGCATGCATTGCCAACCGCGTGGCAACAGGACGGCGGCCCAGTCTCCACGGGTATTAAAATCGTCGCCAGGCCGTCCCGAGACCACCACGCCACTCGTGCGCAGGTGTGTGCTGTACCGCACCGTTTTTTCTGGTTCTGCCCAAGTGTCGAGGGCCCTCGCAGCATTCAGCAAAATCATTCGCTCCTCCGCGCTGATGGTTTGTATCATAGTCAGGTCTTTATCGTCCAAGAATTCATAGCAGGTCACGCGCGGGTGACACATAGCGGATGACGGCGGGGCCAGGCAGTAGCCGCCCTCGCCTTTGATTTCTATGACGGTTTTCGGTTTGGCCTTGCCTGTGTCGGCGTCCTTCTCTGGCACGCGGGCTAACTTCGCATTGCCGCCGATCGTTTCGCAACGATAATAGCAGTGCAAGCCAGGGCGAGGCGTGCGGACACAAATCAATTTTTCTAGCAGGCCAGGGGCCCGTTCCTGCACTAATTCCTGCCACGGCGCCACGACGTCCCAATTATCCAGGTCGAGGATTTCCAAGTTGCCGCTGATCTTTCCAGCCAGAATCGCCATGCCGCACTCGTTCCAACCCATGTCGTCCGTGAACCAGTGCCGAAGCTCTTTTCGAGTTGGCCGTCGTTCACGAAATATCGACCACGTCCGCTTATTTTTCTTTTCGGACGGTGACCAGCGTTTTGGCAGTAGCCCGAACGCAGGCATTTTCGTACCGTCGGCGCGGATTGGGATCAGCGAGAGGCCGCTTTTAACATAGGCCACGGCGGCGCGGTGAATTTGGTTTAATGACGGATCGCGGCAGCACGCAGCGATCCAGCTTTTCGGTTTCTCGGTTTTTTTGTCCTGGTTCACGGTTTGTTCCCTTAGAAAATGGCTCTGTTCCCACGGAGCGGGAACACGTTTGAGCCTTGTTTTTACGGTATATTCTGCGATTTTGGAGGGTTTGTTCCCGGTTCCCGACAATAGGGTAGGGGCTTATATATGTATGCACGCGACACCCTAACGGCACTGGCAGGAGGGGAGGGTCGCGTAAGAATACTCTGATTAGCGGGAACACAGGGAACACAGGGAACAGAATAGAAATAATATAAAAAAACATTATATATATAGACATTTTCATCTCCTCCCTGTTCCCACCATGTTCCCGATGTTCCCGCTGAAAACCTTTTTACTCATCACTTTCCTCCGCTACGACCTCCTCATCCTCGTCCTCGACAGCTGCAACCGCCTCCCGCAAAATTACGACAAAGCGGGGGTTCTCTCGACCCATCCGCATCCGACAATGGGTGCGTGTTGTTCCGTCACTATCCACCTCGACCCTCAGCCATCCTCGATCGCGCCACGTCCGTATTATTGAGCCAGGCTCAAACCCGCCTTCCGTTAAGACTGTGTTGAGCCGGATAGGGTTAAACGCGATCCAAGACCAGCAGCAGTCCTCTGCTTTGTCAGTCACGTTTTCATCCCATCGGCCTGCCCAGCCTTGCGTTGGCGGCGGTGACGGAATTTTTCGACGGCCGAAAAATTCTTCCTCGTGCGCCGCCGCCCATGACATAGTGTACCGCAACGCCGCAGCGGCACGATCACTGGCCTCTCGCACGAGCTCGTCCCAGAGCGGGCCGACAGGATCCTCGTATTGCCACGGAAAATCGACACTCTTGTGCGCTAGAAGGGCTGCTACACTGACCGCCGCAAAGCACGCGGCAAGCCGCCCAGCGACCGCATTATCCCCCGCAAAATTTTCCCATAATTCCACAAACCGTTGGTACAATTTCCGCCACCTTGGCCAACGTTTTCGGTTCCTGAGAATATATTGAACGAAACGCGGCCCAGCGTGCCCGTAATGACATTTGATTTTATCGTTCAATTGTCGCACGATTCTTCCGGTCTCTTGGTTCCTGGCCCCGAATGGAGACCCCCAGACTGTTATTACGCGAGCACGGGTACCGCCGTCTTCGGTAAAACTTGTGGCGGGTTGTTCGCCCGATGACAACATGACCGTACTAAACCCTTCTTGCGCCGCAGTCCCCTTCGTGGTTCCTCGTCCCTTGCCTCGCCCTTGGGCAATAGTGTAAATCGTCTCGGCGACGTCCTCGTTGTTTTTTGCGTGTTTGCTATCGTCCAAAATAAATGGCAGGTGATTCACGACCACTGGTGCCCTCTCCCTCCAAACCGACGTGCCCTTCCAGGTAAACATGGCCGGTGGTTTACCGTTGGCGCTTTCTTCGTCGGGATTACCGAACAAACTGGCCACGACGCGCAGGTTAACAGTTTTGCCGCTGGTCGTTTCATTGGCGTCGTCCACGATAAAATTAGGAGCGTGCAAGATGGGCAACAGCGGTGCAGCCAACCCCGCGTACAGAGCAAACTTTGCCTTGGGAAAAGATATAAGCACCTGAATCGCGTTTTTCCACTCATCGTAGTCGCCCGCGGCGTGAAAACCCGCGGCGATCTGGTCGTCACCGTCGTCGGCCCCCTGAAAATGCACGGCTTGGCGCGCCCACTCCGCGGGATCAAGTTGGCTTCGATCGCCGAAGTCTTGCTGCCCGTCGGCCGTGATCAGTGTTGTGCCCCATAGAAATCCCAGGCGACCGTCCGTTCCCTGATAACCCATCCTATGGGAGACGTTGGCCATCGGCAGACAGTCCAAGTTCGCCGCTTCAAAATCGGCGAGATACTGGACGACAAGCCTCGCATTGTTACTGTTTACGGGCAGACCGAATGCGGCCATTGCAAGAATTTTTTGCACGCTGGCCAGAATTTCTCGCTCGACGATTCTCGCGTGCCAGCTTGCATCACGATACCACGCAATGCGAAGGTGTTCTGCGCCGTTTTCAGTATCCTTGCCGCGCCCCACAATAACCACGGGGGCGGAAATGTTGCCAATTAGCCCGTCGCAAAGACTGGCGATGCCCGTTAGAGCTAAACGCCAGCCAAGGGGCACGACCGAATCTTTTGGCACGGGCGCCTCGGGAAGAACGGCGCGCACGAGTTGACTAGATTGATTTGACCCGGTTCGCGCGCGGCCTTGTTCGATCTGCTCGCTCTCGCCATGCGGCTGTTTGAGGAGACCGGCGGGGCCTACGACGTCACTTCGGCGCCGCTTTGGGAGGCATGGGGATTTGCCCGCCGGGCCGGCGAAATCCCCTCGAAAACGCAGCTAGACGCGGCGCGGTCATGCGTTGGCGGCCAGTGCGTCGAGTTGGATCCGGCCGAGCGGACGATCCGCTTCCACAAACCCGGCGTGAAAATCAACCTCGGCAGCATCGGCAAGGGATACGCACTCGACGTTTGTGCCGAGCATCTGCTGGCACGAGGCATGACCGATTTTCTGCTTCACGGCGGTCAGAGCAGTGTGGTGGCTCGGGGCTCGCCGACGCTGGAGACAAATAGTCCCCTCTCCCTCCGG
>CAZWNM010000384.1:0-3621 GCA_964635765.1 uncultured Planctomycetaceae bacterium
TTTCACAGCAACAAAAGCCAATCGGCCCGGCAGCGCACGTTGTTGCGATTCAAGCAGCCGCGTCCGTCAGTGCTGGTGGCCACCGACATCGCCGCCCGCGGACTCGATATCGACATGATTTCGCACGTCGTCAATTTCGATTTGCCCATGGAAGTGGAAAATTACGTGCATCGCATCGGCCGAACGGGCCGGGCGGGCGCGGAAGGAATCGCCATTTCATTCTGCGATCATTCGGAGCGTGGAACGTTGCGGGCGATCGAGCGGATGATTCGCCAGTCGCTTGCCGTTGAAACGCAGCCGGCCGAGTTGGCGGCGACGCCTTCGGAGCCTGTCCACTCGAAGGCATCGTCGAATCGGCCGTCGGAATCGCGTCGCGGCCGCACGCCGGCTTCGCCCTCGGCTTCTTCGACGTCGCGGCGTTATTTCAAGAAACCCAATCGTTCGCAATCGCACAAATCCGGCGGCCATCAGCCGCGAGCGACGTAAGTCGCGTGCCGCTCCGTTCAGTCATTCTGAGCGCGGCGAAGAATCTCTTCCCACATCACGGAGATTCTTCGCTGTGCTCAGAATGACAATAACGGAACTTATTCTTGGACACCCGTTTAGGGCGACTCCGCGCATCTCTTTCCCCTCTTCCACGGTAGCCGCGCACCGCCGTCGGCTTTGACGGCGGGCTGCCATTGATCTATTTTTGATGCGCCCACGGTCGGTTTTAACAGCATTTTGATTCGACAATGCGTATACTTCAATGCCGGGAATGTACTGCATTGGAGAAAATCGTGACGGAATTAATCTGTTTGCCCATCGTGTTGCTGTTCTTCGGACTTTCCTTTGGAATGGTCTGGCTGCTGGAACGGCTTTAGGAGAAAAAATATGGCAATGCTTGTTTATTCGATCGGCGGCGCCGTTTCATCGCTGCTGTTCGTCTATCTCGTGCTGGCGCTTTTGAAGCCGGAGTGGTTTGCATGAACGCTTACGTATGGTTGCAAATCGGTCTGTTTCTGACGGTCTTGATCCTGCTGGTCAAACCGCTGGGTTGGTACATGGCTCAGGTCTACGAAGGCAAGCCGTGCGGCCTCGGCTGGGCCGTCGGCTGGCTCGAACGGCTCATCTACCGCGTTTGCGGCATCGATCCGAACGAGGAAATGCCGTGGACGACCTACGCGAAAGCCATGCTCGTATTCAATCTGCTGGGATTTGTCGCCGTTTACCTTCTGCAACGCCTGCAACCTCTGTTGCCGCTCAATCCGCAGCACATGGCCGCCGTGCCGCCCGATCTGGCCATGAACACGGCCGTCAGCTTCATCACCAATACGAATTGGCAAAGCTACAGCGGCGAAACAACGTTGAGCTATCTCACGCAAATGCTCGGGCTGACCGTGCAAAATTTCATGTCGGCGGCCACGGGCATGGCCGTGATGGTAGCCTTGATTCGCGGATTCGTCCGTCGATCGTCGCAGACGATCGGCAATTTCTGGCACGATCTGACGCGAAGCACGCTTTACATTCTTCTGCCGCTTTCGATCGTCGTCGCGTTGCTGCTGGTGTCGCAAGGCGTGGTGCAAACGTTCGATTCGTACAAAACCGTCTCGCTCATCGAGCCGACCAAAGACGCCGACGGAAAGGCCGTCACGGAGCAACACGTTGCGATTGGCCCGGCCGCGTCGCAAATCTCCATCAAACAACTCGGCACCAATGGCGGAGGCTTTTTCAACGCCAACGCCGCGCATCCCTTCGAGGATCCGACGCCGGCGGCAAACTTCATTGAATTGCTGTCGCTCATCGTGATTTCGGCGGGGCTTTGCCATACGTTTGGAAAAATGGTGGGCGATACGCGCCAAGGATGGGCCGTTCTGGCAGCCATGCTGCTTCTGTTCGTGCCGCCGCTTCTGTTGGGCTATTGCGAAGAGCAAGCCGGAAATCCAGCCATGAATAAGCTAGGCGTGGATTGCAGTTCCAACGCGAATCAGTCCGGCGGAAATATGGAAGGCAAGGAGGTCCGCAACGGAATTGCACAGTCGGCAATGTGGGCGGCCGCGACCACGGCCACTTCCTGCGGCGCCGTGAATTCGATGCACGATTCGTATACGCCGTTGGGCGGTCTCGTCACGCTGTGGCTGATGCACCAGGGCGAAGTGGTGTTCGGAGGCGTCGGAAGCGGACTCTACGGCATGTTGGCGTTCGCCATCATCGCCGTGTTCATCGCCGGACTGATGGTCGGACGAACCCCGGAATACCTCGGCAAAAAAATCGAAGCCTTCGAAATGAAAATGGCCGCGCTGTTGGTCCTCGTCATGCCGATGATCGTGCTCGTCGGCGCCGCGGCGGCCGTGGCCACGCATGCGGGAAAAGAAGGCATTTCCAATCCAGGACCGCACGGCTTCACCCAGATGCTTTATGCGTTCACCTCGGCCGGCAACAATAATGGGAGCGCGTTTGCCGGCCTCAATGCGAACAGCATCTTCTATAACTTT
Organism: uncultured Planctomycetaceae bacterium; assembly: GCA_964635765.1. Taxonomy (GTDB): domain Bacteria; phylum Planctomycetota; class Planctomycetia; order Pirellulales; family Thermoguttaceae. The sequence continues at coordinate 2,475 of CAZWNM010000384.1, forward strand.
GCGCTGGCGATCGTGATGTTCGTTGGGCGCTACTGGCTCGCAATTCCCGCGTTGGCGATCGCCGGATCGCTCGCGCGAAAAAAGGCGACGCCCACGAGCGCCGGCACGCTGCCCACGCACACGCCGTTGTTCATCGTGTTTTTGGCGGGCGCCGTAATTTTGGTGGGAGCTCTGACATTCATTCCGGCGTTGGCCCTCGGGCCGATCGTGGAACATTTGATGATGATAGGTGGCTGAAGACTATGGCATCTCAAGCAAAAGCCCATTCGCTGTTTGATCCCGCGATCGTCCGTCGCGCGGTCGTCGATTCCTTCGTGAAGCTCGACCCGCGGCGGCAGATTCGCAATCCGGTGATGTTTACCGTCTACGTCGGGAGCATATTGACGGCGGCGTTGTATGTTCTGCTGTTGCGATTTGGCGGTCGTGAGCCGGCGTGGTTCGTTTTCGCCATTTCGGCGTGGCTTTGGTTCACGGTGTTGTTCGCCAACTTCGCCGAAGCGATGGCCGAGGGGCGCGGCAAGGCCCAGGCCGACGCATTGCGACGCGCTCGGCATACGGTGCCGGCCCGCAAGTCTACCGCTCCGCCGACAAGCCCGCTGCCGGAGCCGTCGTCCGAGGCGATGCTGCAACGCGGCGAAATGACCGTCGTGCCGGCGTCCGATTTGCGTCGCAACGATGTCGTCTTCGTCGCGGCCGGCGATTACATTCCAGCCGACGGCGAAATCACCGAGGGCGTCGCGTCGGTCGATGAAAGCGCGATCACCGGCGAAAGCGCCCCGGTCATCCGCGAAAGCAGCGGCGACCGAAGCAGCGTCACCGGCGGCACCCGCGTGCTTTCCGATTGGCTCGTCGTGCGAGTGACGGCCGATCCCGGCGAAACTTTTTTGGATCGCATGATCGCCATGGTCGAAGGCGCGAAACGCCAGAAAACGCCGAACGAAATCGCCCTCGACATTCTTCTGGCGGGCATGACGATCGTTTTCCTGTTGGTCTGCACGACGCTGCTGCCGTTCTCGCTGTTCAGCGTCGAGGCCGCCAAATCGATCGGACTGGTGGGCGGCACGCCCATCACCGTCACGGTGCTCGTGGCCCTGCTGGTTTGCCTCATTCCGACGACGATCGGCGGGCTGCTTTCCGCCATCGGCAT
>CAZWNM010000385.1:0-3605 GCA_964635765.1 uncultured Planctomycetaceae bacterium
CCTCCACCTCCGTCCGCCCGTCACGCGGGGGTGGTGTTCACCGGACGCTCACGTTGCTTTGTCTATTGCTATTGGGACGGGGTTTACGATTCCAAGTGGTGTTGAAACTTTTGAGTGTTCAACGATCCAATTCCGTCGGGTTCATGGACGCGTAGTGAACAATAAGGGTGAGCCAATCTCCAAGGTAGGGATTGTGCTCGAGAACGGTGATGTATTAGTAACAGGTAAAGACGGTGAATTTCATCTGTGGCTTAATCCCGCGCAAGAGTACTTCGGACTGACGTTCAATCCAGACAACACCAAGGTGGTGCATCGTCCGGATGGAACGTTGGCCATTTTTCCCTTGCCTGGGAATGCAGCAAAGTATGACTCTAAGGTAGTCGAGTTGAGTGGCAAAAATTTTCCCGACGGTACGATTCCCGATATAGTTTTGCCACTTCGTGATGGTGAAGAAAAGTAATTCAAAAGTAATTTGGGGGGGCACGGAGAGGTCGAACAAGGGGTCGTATATTGGTCTAGCGAGTTGTGATAGCCGACGTGAAGGGTAGCCAGTCCCCACACAAGAGCGTTTGAAGAGAATAAAGCGGTCGCCCATAACCGCTATTGCCAAGTCATCATCGCTGCGAGCCATCAATGTGGCTCAAACTCAAGAAACAAATGAAACCATGAACCGAATCGCCAACAGCAAACCCATGTTCACGTTCACCGGGCGTGACTGCGACAAGGAATTGCAAGCCACTCCGAATCGCCGCTTCGACCCAGCCGTGGGACGATGGCTGGAAGCAGATCATGTCGGCTACCACCAGAGCGATGCGAACCAGTATCGCTACCCCGTCAACCGACCAGAGTAGCGTTGGCAGTTGTTATATTGGTTGTCGTTCCGATTGTCGGCACGGCAGAGCGTGTGCATGGCGACCCTGCCCCGAAACACCCTCCATGACGCTCTACGACGGAGATTCCGGGGAGGAGATTCCGGGGACACGAACCGATTTTGATATTTTAGAAAAGGTTCAGGCGTTTTTTTATCGGTTGGGAGTTTTTTTGCATTTCGATGGGAAAAATTCTTGGCCCAAAAAGTTCGATTGAAACCGACGCGGCAATGTGCTAAAAGAATTGGCAACGACTACTCGTCCGCCGAAAAAGCCAAAAAACAAGGGGAATCGCCTAACGCCGAAGGGGGAATTTATCAACATGCCATCCAAAGGAGCATGACGAGTTACAAAAAAACGAGTCGCCCGAACTCATTGAGACACAAGCGGTTGCGATTGTTCAACCCCATCAATGTCTCGATATTACGAGGCTTGTCGCAAGGGGCTCAAGAGCGAATCGCACCGCCGCTTGTCGATCACGCCTTGGGACCGAGTCCGGCGATGCACTGGTCTTCTCGCACCACTTTCCTCGGACCGCCGTCCAGGCCGGTCGACCAGTCATGGGGCGGCACAATCCGCTCGAACTGATCGAGAACGCCCAACTTGGCGGCGCGATCGTGGATCAATTGCCAGCCGCAGTCGATGGTTGCGTTCACCTCGCATTTGCCGTCGCGCGAGCCGCCGCACGGGCCGTTCAGCAGATGTTTGGCGCAGCGCGTGATGGGGCAGACGCCCGCGAACTCGCCCAAACGGCAATTGCCACAGCCGGAGCATTTTTCGGTCCAGACGCCCTGCGACTCCAAAATGCCCATGAATTGGGTGTTCAAACCCGGGTAGACGGCGATGTTTGGGAATCGTTCGGCCAACGCCTGGACGCCGGCGCCGCAACCGAGCGAGCAGATCGCATCGTATTCAGGAGCCCGCTGGGCGAGGATGTCGATGAAGGCGTCTTCGCACTGCCGCTCGATCGTACATTCGTCCACGACCACATCGTGGTGTTGCAGTCGCAAAGCCATGCGCAGCGCGGACCCGAGGATGCCCACCTCGCGTTCGCCGCCGGCCAGACAGACCGTCACGCACGTGCCGCATCCGACCAGCAGCACGCGGCGGTGATTTTTAATCATGTCCCGGATTTCGGGAATCTTCTTGCGATCGGCGACTATCATCGTTTGTCTCCTGCCAGCATTGCCTTGGCCTGTTGGTTCATTTCATGGACGCCCTGTTCGATGCGTGCCGGGTCCGGCCGCAAAGGGCTCGTCCCAAGCCGCTTGAGGCGTTCCACCATTGTTGTCACAATTTCTGCAAAGCGTGGCCCCTCGGCGGAAGACAGGTTGAACATCTCCAACCGCTCCGGCTCAAGGCCGATCTCGGCAAGCAACTCGCGAGCGCGTCCGACCCGGCGCCGTGCCCGCAGGTTGCCTTCAAGGAAATGGCAGCCGCCTTCGAGGCAGCCGGCCACGATCACCCCGTCAACTCCGCGTTCAAACGCGGCCATCAGATAGTTCACTTCCAACTTTCCCGTGCAGGGTAGCCGCAATACGCGGACGTTGCCCGGATACTGCAAACGCATCGACCCGGCCAGGTCGGCCGCGGCATACGCGCAGTAGTGGCAACACATCGCGAGAATCAACGGTTCGTCGGCCATAATTCAGTTCTCTGTCAACTCATGTGCCAGCGCGGCGGCGCAACGCCGACTTGTTCCGGGTAAATGGGCAGCAACGTCGAGCTTCCGACTCCGGCGTCCAACAGGCCGTCGATGGCGCCCAACACCTGGGGATCCAGGTAATGCCGCAGCGAAATGGCCTTGGCCGGACATTCGGCCGTGCAACTGCCGCAGCCCATGCAAACCGACCCTTGCACCTCGGCCTTGTTGAACTCATTGACCGCCGGCGCCATGTAAGGGCAAACGTGAACGCATGTCATGCAGGAAATGCACTTGTCGGGATCGACCCAGGCGATCTGGCCGCTGACAGACATCTGTTTTTTCGACAGGATCGACGCAGCCCGGCCGGCCACCGCGTTGGCCTGCGAAATGGCCTCGGTGATGAACTTCGGGGCGTGGGCCGTGCCGCAGAGGAACAGACCCTCGCTGGCAAAATCGACCGGGCGGAGCTTCATGTGTGCTTCGAGGAAGAAGCCGTCGGCGTTCAGCGGCACGCGCAATAACTCCGACAGTTCGCCGCGGTCGGCGCGGGGCGTCATCGGCGCCGCTAGCACGACCAACTCGGCGTCGAGTTGCAAATCGCGACCCAACGACGGCTCGCGGACTCGCACCTGCACGTGGCCGTTGATCTCCAGTTGCGGCGGTTGCTCGGGCTCGTAGCGAACGAAGAGGACTCCCTTTTCCCTCGCTTCACGGTAAGCCGCCTCGCGGAAACCGTAGGTCCGTATGTCGCGGTAGAGCACCACGATTCGTGCCTGGGGAAAACGCTCGCGCAGGTGCAACGCATTCTTGACCGCCGTGGTGCAGCACACGCGGCTGCAATACGGCCGCTCGGCGTTCCGCTGCTCCACGCACTGAATCATCACGACCGTCGCCTTTTCCGAAAGTTTTAGCGATCCTTGGTGGAGTTGGTCGGTCAGTTCGAGCTGCGTCAGCACCCGCGAGCTCTTGCCGTAGCCAAAACTTTGCGGCTTTTGTTCGGTCGCGCCGGTGGCCACCACGACCACCCCGTGCTTCACACTCGTCGAGCCGTTTTTGGTGCGGAGTTCGGAGGTGAATCCGCCGACGTGGCC
>CAZWNM010000386.1:0-3600 GCA_964635765.1 uncultured Planctomycetaceae bacterium
GCGGAGGTCGCGCGGCGCCTGGAGGCCAATGTCATCGGCAATCGGCCGCAAGGCGGGCGTTGTGGTCGGCCAAACCGAAAAGATGGTCAAGGAAGACGGCCGGAAGGTGAAAAAGGCAGTCAAGATGTTTGCCGGGGCGCACGACCTGCGCCGTGCATTTTGCACCCGATGGGCGATGAAGGTCAAAACCCCAGTTTTGCAACGGCTAGCCCGGCACGCCCATATATCGACTACAATGAGCTATTATGTCAACTTGACGGCGGAAGACATTGGGGATGACTTATGGGCGAATCATGGGGCAATGGTCGGCAAAACCCCGGCAATTGACAACACTTTTGACAACACTGACCCAAAATGGAGCGAAGCAAGAGGGCTGGAAACCTGCCCTAAGTCATTGTAGAATAACAAGTAATACTCACCATGCGAGAGTGGCGGAATTGGCAGACGCGCTGGACTTAGGATCCAGTGGGGTAACCCGTGCAGGTTCAAGTCCTGTCTCTCGCACTTCCTTGCAGCATAAGGACTTACGGCGATTGCCACAAGTCCTTTTTCTCTTTCTTGAACACTAAAAGGTAACAAATAGGTAACAGATGTTGCTTGCGTGTTGGTCGGTGTTGCCCCAGCGGATGTCCGGCGCAGGCCATGTTATCCATCCTGCCAACTCAATTCGATGGTAGGACGAAAATGAGTCTGGTCGGCTCCCTGAACCGCGTGCAGCCCGCCAGAACCGCCCCAACGACTTACTGAGGGCCTGGAACGGCTTGCAGGCACTTGGGGGGCGGCTTGGGTAGGAAGGCCCAGGAAGGGCCGGTATTAGGACTTGGCGCGGTTATGCTGACGGTGGGTCGCAAGATTACATTCACGCGAGTATGATCTAAGCCGATTTGCGGCCTCTGGCAAGATTTGCGCCCGATAATTACCATGGATGGATACTGACCAAAATACAACAACCGTTCAGACTACTCCGAGCCTCAGTTCAAGAGCACCACGATGGCAAAAATACGTCGCAAACGTCCGAATTCGCAATCAACCTGCGAGGAGCACCTTCGCAACTTGCTTCGCAAGCCCCGATTGAAAGACTTGGAATGGTACTACAAGGTGGGCCAAACCGTTCAGAAGATGTTTCCTCAGCAAGAAGGCAGGCAATATGGCGAGTCTAAGATTGAAAAGATCGCTGACGCGGTCGAAGATCATCAGGAACACTATGCACGAGCTGCCCTGACGCACTTGCTCTGGAGTACCCGCGAGTTCGTCACCACGTACACGGAAGCGGAAGCAAAACGGTGGGCCGATCGGAAAAAGTGCAACGGCTATCACCTGACCTGGAGTCACGTCAAATACCTGCTCGGCGCCCCGGACGACCAGCGGAAGTCGCTTCAGGCAGAGTGTTGGCGACAAGAGTGGGCAACGGGCAGACTACTGGCGGAAGTGAAGTGTTTACGGGGTGGAAAGCGGAACGCCGGAGGACGCCGCCCGACGATCCCAGCCACCAAGGAAGTGGCGCTTGTGCAAATCGCGGATATGGCGGAGCGGTTGGTGCGATGGTACGAAGACTTGGAGGAGTTATCACAACAATCGGCAGCCAATGCGTCGGTTTCGTTGAAAGATCTACCGAAATCGGTAGCTCAATCCCTGAAAGCTGCGGTCTGTGCGATTCGCACCCTTCGATCCGTTACAAAGAAAGCCCAAGAAAACGCTACCATGGCCAAATGGTGACGAGGTTCATTCAAGAGACGCCCAAGTCCATGAGGTCGATGATCGACAACGGCGCCGCCGGTTGCTATAACATCTGTCGGCCGAGAGGTGCCAGTCGTAATCGACAGCGATGTGCCGCCCTTGAAAATCAACTGCGGGCGGAATCGCAAAACATCGTAGAGGCGATGCAGGGTCCAGCAGACCCAAAAATCCTTCTCAATGATCGCAGGTGAACGCTCCGGGCGCAAAACGCCGGCCGAGCGTCGGAACAGCTCGGCACGTTCCTCTTGCGGGGCCCGGGCAATCCTATCCATCAGACAGTCTCCACGTTGGCGATCTGCTCGATTACGGTTATGGCCCGGATTTTGCTTAGACAATATCGGCTTATGTTTGTCGTGCAAAACAAACTCAAGACTACTAAACTGCCTTGTTTATGCGCATGTAACGCTTATAGTATGGGCAATTATTGCATGTAAGGCTACAACATTGTTCAATTCGCGGAAACTCTGGGCCGGAACATTATCGCGAGGAATAGGAGAATAGGCGGTGAATGTGAGCGGGTTAGCGATGAATCCCCCGAACGACCCTGCACATGCGCAAACGCTTGACAACGATTTGGAAGTGCTTGCTAACGTGGGAAAATTGCTGGCCGCTCAGTCGGGCCAACACCAGATGTTGGCTGCCGTGTTGGATGAGTTGGAAGCAAGGCTCGGAATGGTCCGCGGCACGGTCATGCTGCTGTCCTCCGACGGGAGTGAGTTGTTTGTCGAGGTTGCTCGGGACGTTTCCCGCGAGGATCGCAAATCGCTTCGCTACCGCCGCGGCGAGGGGATCGTCGGCCGGGTCGTTCATACCGGTCAGGTCGCGATCATCCCGTTGATTTCCCAGGAACCGCGATTCACGAATCGCATCTACCAACGCGACAATGCCGAGGAGGGCGATTGCAGTTTTCTTTGCGTGCCGATCGTGTTGGGCCGCGAAGTCGTCGGCACGTTGTCGGTCGATCTCCCGGCTCAGCCGCCGGAACAGCTTGAAGGCCGTGCCCGATTCTTGGGGATCGTGGCGAGCATGATCGCCTCGGACGTCAAGTCGCGACGGATCGAGGCCATCCAGCGGCAGCACCTCGAAGCCGAAAACTTACGGCTCCGCAGCGCCTTGCAGGAACAGTTCCGGCCGGAAAACATCATCGGGAACTCGAACGCCATGCGCGAGGTCTATCTCAAGATCCATCAGGTGGCGGCGAGCGACACGACCGTCTTGATTCGCGGCGAGTCGGGCACCGGCAAGGAGCTCGTCGCCTCAGCGATTCACTACAGCAGCCCGCGCTCGAAAAAGGCACTGGTGAAGGTCAATTGCGCCGCGTTGAGCGAGGGCCTGTTGGAAAGCGAGTTGTTCGGCCACGAAAAAGGCGCCTTCACCGGCGCGCTTTTCGCCCGCGAGGGCCGCCTGGAGGAAGCGGAAGGCGGCACCTTGTTTCTCGATGAAATCGGCGATTTTTCGCCTGCCACCCAGGTGAAATTGCTTCGTGCGCTTCAGGAGCGCGAGTTCGAACGCGTGGGAAGCAACAAAACCGTCAGGGCCGACGTGCGCGTGATTGCAGCTACGAATCAAGACCTTGAAACCCGCGTGGCCGACGGTCTGTTTCGCCAAGACCTCTATTATCGGATCAATGTTTTTCCGATTTTCCTGCCGCCGTTGCGGGATCGGAAGGACGATATCATGCTGTTGGCCGATCACTTCGTGGCCCGCTACGCGAAGAAAATGAGCAAGGAAGTGCGGCGCATCAGCACGGCGGCGATCAATATGATGTTCGCCTATCATTGGCCGGGCAACGTGCGCGAGCTGGAGAACTGCGTCGAATATGGGGTGCTACTGAGCAACGACGGCGTGATTCACGGCCACAAT
>CAZWNM010000387.1:0-3596 GCA_964635765.1 uncultured Planctomycetaceae bacterium
AACGTGTGATGGTAGGCCGTCCGTCCCACGTTGTCGATGTCGCCCGTGCGGAGGCATTTTTGGCAGGTCGTCGCCCGAGTGAAATCGAGCTTGCAGCGGCCGAGAAAATGGTCCTTGAACTGATTCATTCCGGCGGGAGTGAACAGCACCGAGGGGTCGCCGCGCGGCACCAGAACGTCGCTCGGCCGCCGGGTGCAGCCCTTCGATTCGAAGAAGCTGAGGTATTTTTCGCGTAGTTCGTTGGTTTTCATGGTGCTGTCGGATTTTTTTTGTAGGTTGCGTGTCCCGAATCGGTCAAAGCCCCCCACCCAGGTCGATTTCGACCATTTTCGACAAAAGGAGCGCAGAAACCGAACCCATTATCATATCCGTCGAGGAGACTGCTGAAAAGCGGGGCCTCCGGTCTTGCCGCACCGTCGCTTATAACCGATAATAGGGATGGCACAACTGGTTGGGCCGTTGGCGGTGATGCGGGCTGTCAAACGTGGAGAGGAGGGGTTGTTATGGCTGTCATGGTGCTCGATTCCTACGTCGAAGAGCAAATTCTGGCCGAACGAATCGGCAAGGACGGCGACCAATATGACGAAGTCTGGGAAGGAGTTTATGTTGTGACACCGTTGCCAAATAACGATCATCAAGAGATTGTGGGCGATCTAGGTTCGATTCTCCAAGAGGTAGTTCGCCGCGCCAAGCTGGGACAAGTTTTTCCCGGCGTCAACGTCAGCGACCACAACCGTGGCTGGGAGAAAAACTACCGCGAGCCGGACGTGGCGGTGTTCTTGAACGACACAAAGGCGATCAACCACGGCACGCATTGGCAAGGGGCGGCCGATTTTCTGGTCGAAATCATCAGCCCCGGCGAACGCACCCGCGACAAACTCCCCTTCTACGGCGGCATCGGCGTCGTCGAATTGCTCATCATCGACCGCGATCCGTGGACGCTCGAACTCTATCGTCAAGACGCCGGCCGCTTGGTCCTAGTCGGCAGCTCAACGTTGGCCGCGCCCGACGTCCTTGAAAGCCGCACCGTGGGGCTAACCTTCCAACTCATTCCCGGCGAAGCAAAACCGCAGATTCTCGTAAGACATCCGGTCGGCGGGCGAGAATGGAAAATATGAAGTTGGTGCGTCACCAAGTCGTCTCGCCGACGCCGGCGCGATGGTTGGCCGTCCGAGCCAATACGAAAAGAAGATCGCTCAGCCGATTGACATAGGCATGCAACGCAGGGGAAACGGCCGCCCGCTCGGCGTTGAGCAGCGTAACTAGATTTCGCTCCGCCCGGCGGCAAACCGCGCGGGCGACGTGCAGCATCGACGCCGCCCGCGTTCCGCCGGGAAGCAAGAACAAATCGAGCGGCTTCAATGCCGCCTCGCAACGGTCGACCACTTGCTCCAACGCCTCGACATCGCGCGGGCCGATTGCGTTCTGGCCAGGACCGGCCGCGACCGTGACGAGTTCGCCGCCCAGGTCGAACAATCGCCGCTGAATGCACTCCAACAGCTTGACGATGTCGTTCGGCAGCGGTTCGCAACGTATCAGGCCGAGCCAACTGTTTAGCTCGTCGAAATCGCCGCAAACTTCCAGCCTTGCCGAGTTTTTGGGCACGCGCGGCCCGTCGGCCAAATCGGTTTCGCCGCCGTCGCCGGTCCGTGTGTAAATCGACGCGCCGCGGGTCCGCCCGGCCGATCGATCCACGCGAACGGTCGATGCCGCGGTCACGTCTGTCGTCGCCACGTCGGGCGACACCATGATGCGTCTGCGTCGGTTTTGATTGGATGCCATTTTTTCGCTGCTTACTCCCCTCGCTCTTTGGGAGAGGGGCAGGGGGTGAGGGCCTGCTGGAGATGTTGGAAATGTATTGCTTTTCTCGCGGTTCTTGCCCTCACCCTAACCTCTCCCTTTGGGAGGGGGCTTTTATTGCTCGGTTTCCAGCACGACGCGGAACCCAAGGTTCACGCATCGGCTGCGCGGCGTGTTCCAATTGCGAAACGCCGAACGCGCCCAAAGCGGGTAGCTGTTCCACGCCCCGCCGCGGCGCACGCGGCGATTGCCCGTCGCCGCGCCCTGCGGATCATCGACCGGCGACTTCGCGTAATAATCTTCGCCGTACCAGTCGGAACACCATTCCCAGGCGTTGCCGTGCATGTCGTGAAGGCCGAACCGATTGGCCGGCAACTTGCCCACCGGCGATGTGAATTTTACCGCCTCGCCCTTGGCAATGTCAAGTTCTTGCACGTGTGGAAACGTCGTTCGGCCGCGGGCGTCGTTCACTTGCCCGACTTTCGGCAACTCGTCGGGGTCATCGCCGTTGTTGTAGCGCGTGGTCGTGCCGGCTCGGCAGGCGTATTCCCATTCCGCCTCCGTCGGCAGCCGATACGTCTTGCTCTCTTTTTTGGAAAGCCATCGGCAAAATGCCACGGCGTCGTTCCAGGTGACGTTGAGGACCGGATGTTCGTCGGTTTGCGGGAAGCCGGTGTTCTTCCAATTAAACCGCAACTCGCGGCCGTTGCATTTCCCGGTGACCGGATCGTATCCCCAGCCGCCCTGGCCGTCGGTTTCCGGCTCGGTCTTGTAGCCGGTGGCCTCGACGAACTTTCGGAACTGGCCGATGGTCACTTCCGTTTGGCCGAAGTAAAACGGCCGGGTGATTCGCACGCGATGACGCGGATACTCGTCGGCAAAGAAGTCGGGCGAACGCTTGTAGGCGGCGAATCCCTTGACTAAGTACTCGGCCGTTTCCTGGCCGCCCATCAAAAACTCGCCGGCGGGAATCGGCTCCAACTTCATGCCGATCGAGTTCGCAACCTCGGCGTTCTCCTTCGTCACCGGCGGCGTTTGTGCCGTGCCAGACCGAACGGCATACGCCAATAGGGCGAACGGGATCAACAACATCACCCAACCACGCACTGCGGACATTTTCATTAAACGACGCTCCCGATGAGGACGGACGGTTTCAATATCGATAGGGGTAAGCCAGGCCGATCCTCACAGTCGGAGGACGGACGGTTTACCATACCCATCATGGCACGTCGGCCGACGCGAGGCCACCCCTCCGCCGGACCAATTTTCTCCGGTGCCCGCCGCAAAACCAACTCCTTTTAGGGCTAGCATCTAACTCCACCTTGGATTCACGCCTTGTTTTTCTGGAAATTTTCGAGTGTCATCGCCACAAGGAAGACGGCGGGAATGCGTGAACGTCAACATAAGAACTCGCCCTTCGCTCGGCCCGAGCGATTGGCGGGCGATTTTGTGAACCAATCGGACCGGCCCAACGCCAACCACATGGCGCCGTCATGGACCAACATTCCGTAGAACCCCCGCGCCTTTACAGTTTTCCTGCCTATCCGCTATGATGGTGGCTATGAGCGAGACGAAAGCAAATACCTTGGAACCTCTCTTCGCTCCCCCGGCAGAGGTTCTCATCGTCGATAACGATCAATCACACGCCGAAACCGTGGCCAAAAGCCTCGATCGGGTGGGATTCCGATGCCGCATCGCCACTTCCGGCAGCGAGGGCGCTCGGCTCATCGAAGAATCGTCTTTCGATGTCATCATCACCGACCTGAAAATGGACGGCATCGACGGCCTCGGCATCC
>CAZWNM010000388.1:0-3582 GCA_964635765.1 uncultured Planctomycetaceae bacterium
GACCGACAAATAAGGACTTACGACAAAAATACACACTCACACGGTGGAAGTCGCAGGTTCGAGTCCTGTGCCGCCCACTCACCGTAAGTTGTGCCGAATCAAGTAGTTGCGATACCTGCCGACGGTCGGCAGTGCGGCCTGTAACTCAGAGCGAAAGGGGTAGTGACTACCCCTCTGACCAAAAGGACGTACTGCTATGTCTTCTAAGACCGGATTCTACTGTGCCAAAATATCGGCACCACAAAGGTACAAACCAAGCCTTTGTGCAGATCAAAGGCCATCGCCACTATCTCGGCAAGTGGAACACGCAGGCTAGCAAGGAACGCTACGCCCGCTTCGTCGCCGAGTTGGCCGTCAGTTCAGCCGCAAGCAATGCACTACCTTCCGCTACCCCCGTTTCTCAGTTCACGGTGGTCGAACTTGTCGCCGACTACCTCGACTACGCCCAGGGCTACTATCAGAAAAACGGCCAGCCCACCCGTTCACTGGACAACATCAAACTGGCACTCAGGGGGGCCATAAACCTTTACAGCCGGGAACCGGTTGCCACGTTCAGCCCACTCAGTCTCTTGGCAATCCAGCAGAAGTTGGCGGCTGACGGCTCTACTCGGAACTACGTCAACAAGCGGGTGGGGGCAATCAAGCGGATGTTCAAGTGGGGAGTCAGTCGGGCGATTGTGCCGCCGACCGTCTACACTGCTCTAGCGACCGTGGAGGGCTTGCGGATGGGCCGCACCACGGCCCGAGAGTCCACACCTGTCTTGCCGGTAGCCGACGAGGTTGTCGAGGCGGCCTTACCGTTTTTGCCCGCCGTGGCGGCCGATATGGTTCGTTTCCAACGACTGACGGGCTGCCCCCCGGCGAGGTCTGCCAATTGCGCCCCGGCGATGTAGACCGCTCCGGCGAAGTGTGGGCGTAACGGCCCGCCGATCACAAAACCGCTCATCGTGGCCGGGAGCGATGCATCTACATCGGCCCCAAGGCCCAGGCAGTATTATTGCTATCTTCTGAGAGACGGCCGGGCCAACTGCTTTTCTCCGACAGAAAGCGAAGAAAAACGGCACGAAGGGCAACGAAAGCGGCGGATTACGCATGTTCAACCGAGTCAGCAGAACCGGCGGAAGGTCAAGCCCAAGCGGACTCCCAGGACCGCATACACCAAGGACAGCTACCAGCGGGCGATTGCCAGAGCCGTGGTGAAGGCCAACCGCGAGCGGACGGAGGCGGTCGCCGATATGGGCGTCGCTCCGATTCTCCTGCCCCACTGGCACGCCAACCAACTGCGTCATTCCAAGGCTACGGAGGTACGGCGCCAATTCGGTTTGGAAGCTGCACAGGTGTCGCTGGGGCACGCCAAGGCCGACATCACTCAAACGTATGCAGAGCGCGACGCCAGGCTGGCTATTGAGGTTGCGAAAAAAATCGGCTAGGTGTTTGCGAATCATTGCAATCACGCACAAGCGTATGCATTGACAAGACCGAAAAATCTGATAAATTGTTTAAGTTGGCAGAGTTTGCCGGCTTTTTGCGCCCGAGCGGGCGTGGCGGCAATTCGCCGTTTCTAGTCTCGCGATTTACTCAATGTAACCGTTAGGGCCACAGTGCCCACCTTGCGAGCTGGCGTAAATACGCTAGTGCTGTGCATATGCAGCGAAGGTTGGTTACAATCGTGATAGACATTTCTTCGGAAGAGGTCATTTCTTTGACCCAGGCCGCAAAGCGGCTCCCCTGTCGACGCGGCGGCAAACGCCCGAATGTGGCCAATCTCTATCGTTGGTCGCAGGTAGGTTGTCGAGGCATTCGCTTGGAAACCATCTGCATCGGCGCGACGCGCTGCACCTCCATGGAGGCATTGCAACGCTTCTTCGACGCGCTAACGGCTCAGGCCGAAAATCGTCCTCCGCCGCAATCGCCCCGCCTGTCGGCCGCCCGACAGAAGCAGATCGAAGCAGCGGAAAAACGACTCGCGAAAGCTGGGATTTAGGTCTGACCCGCGGCCGGACTCCCCGACGACGCTAAAAGCGGTTTTTGCCGAGGACACGATAAAAAAAGGCCACCGTAGCTAAACATCAGACGAATGACAACCGCGTCAAATAGAAAAACAGCTATGTGTATGACGTTATAGGCCGCAGCACATCACCGATAGGACCAACATGATCACAGATACCAAAAAACCGAGAAAAAACGACTCCACACCGACGAACTTCACGCCGCTTAACGCGCACGTTGGAAATAGCCGTCGAGCGCTGAAACAAAAGGGCGTGCCGCTCCAAACCCGCAATCTTAATGTTGCCGCCAATGACGATGATGACGCGGGCAAAGGTGATCGCGAAAGTTGTCACGCCAATCCGTTCGGTTCACTCGCTTCGCTCGAACTGCCTGAAAACGACGGCGACGATGCGGATGTCACGCTCGACGGCGACATTAGCGACGTTGGCTTAGTCGGGAGCGACTGGCTCGAGAGCGAGGCTTAGGCGTCGGCGGATGGCGAAAAGGCTTTTCAGCGGATTCACAATGTAGACATAGATTGTACGCGATTGTGATGGGACGTTTTCCGCTAAAAATAACGTCGCATTCGTACCAGGGCTTGGGCTGAAAGTGGTTTTATCCAAGCGCGGACTTCGGGTGTAAAACAGGTTGCTGGCGATACGCGGCGACGACGCGGGGATGGCCTGGTTTCGCGCTGAGCGCCTCCAGCCCGACGGTGAAATTGGCAACGGCGTTGGGAATGCCGTGCAGGCTCCGGGTCGTGAAAAACGGCCTCGGGATCGGCAATATTGAAGCCGACCATGCGGACCATACTCAGGGATTCGCCAGTAGCGCGGGCCACGGCGCAATTCAATTGCACTTGGGTCATGGAATTACCTTTCAGAATAGAGAAACCGATTACAGCGGAGTGGCGGGATAAAAAAAGCGGTCTGATCAGCAGACGTTCCACTCGCCGGCTGGGAGATTGACCGACGTATCGCGGTCTACGGGCATGTCGCGGAGCCAACGGGTGAACTGATGAACCATCAGTCCGGCGGCGACGGCAGCGGCGTAGATCGTACTTCTGGCCGTACAGCGACCTGGTTGGGCCTCGGATTGGGCAAACAACGTCGTGGGATAGTGATCGCGGCCGACGTCTTCGGCCACCGTCAATATCCGAAGAACTTCGCCAAGCATCCTGCCGTCTGTCCAGAACCGGCACCGCGCACTTGCCGACCGCCAGATGGCTGAGCGGGCGTCGATGGAATCGACACAACAGAAAATTACCGACCCGATTTCCATGCGAGGACGGTAGCGGTCTGAAATGGTTTGCACGGAAATAAGCGGATCCAAGCAGGCGACTGCGTCCGCCGCCGCCTCGACTTTTTCTCGGCCGACGTCGGCGGCCAAATAACCTTGCGTCGTGACGTTGGTTTCGTCCACAGTATCAAAATCAATCAACTGCAATCGCGGAACGCCGACCGCGGCAAGCTGGATGGCGACGTTGCGGCCGATGGCACCGACGCCGATTACTGTGACCTTGGCGTTCACAAGTCGGTCAACCGCGCTGACGGGCCACGTCGATCTGTCGTCGAAGCTGCTGGATGTTGTTCC
>CAZWNM010000389.1:0-3571 GCA_964635765.1 uncultured Planctomycetaceae bacterium
GAAAAATGTGCCTGTCCCCTTACGGCCGAAGGGGACAGTCCCCCGTGAACGGTTACTGGGAGGTGTGGCTCCCGCCGCGCCTCGTACCCTGGAGAACGTCCGTGAATCGTGCCACAGTCGGCAAACCGATGGAGATCCTCCTGGTGGAAGACAACCTGGAGGACGCGCGGGTGACGATCGAGGCGTTGCGCGACGAAAACGTCCGCTGCCGCGTGAGCCTGGTTTGCGACGGCGTGGAAGCGATGAATTTTCTCCGCCGGGTGGGCGTACTGGCCCGTGCGCCGCGCCCCGATTTGATCCTCCTCGACATGGAATTGCCCAAGAAGAACGGCCCGCAGGTGTTGGCGGAAATTCGCGCCGACGAAGAACTGCGGAGCATTCCGGTGGTGGTGCTGACCGCGTCGATGGTTCACCGCGTGGTGCTCGAGGCCCAGGACCTCCACGTGGACGCGTTCATGACCAAGCCGGTGAGCCTGGAGCAATTCATCAACACGGTGCGATCGATGCGGCGATCCTGGCTGGCCGAGCTGGTCCTGCCTTCTTAGCGGGATCGTGGCGCCATCCTAACCCGAAGCGTAAGCGAGGGCGGCAAAAACAGTCGCCCTCGCTTACGCTTCGCCGTTACGATCGCGCCACCTGCGCCGCGCCCCGCGGGGCCATGAATAATCCGGGCTAGCTGGATTGTGCCGGCGCTCTCGTGCCCGTTCACGGGCACTTCTGCCGCAGGCGGTATGGGGCCTGCGCTTCACGTCGGGTTCGCGTTGCGGTCGGGCTCCGTGATCTGCGCCGTTTTCCCTGTTTGCGCCACCAACGGCGGCGGAAACGGGGAAAAGCGTGGGCGCGGCGCCTTTCGCGGACCCTACATGAACGCCGGGCCTAATACCGCCTGCGGGCGGGAAGGAGAGTAAACGGTCGTCACAAGATTGGCGGGGTGGCGGCGTAGCACCGAGGCGCGGAATCCGCGGCGGGGACTTGAATACCCTCCGTAGACAGGGTATGCTGAATCGTCGTCGCTCGGGCTCGAATCGCGGGTGGGGTTGTTTGGAACGATGCATGAGCGGGGCCATCACCTCGTGATCGGGCCAAATTGTTCGACCGGTTCGGTTTCGAAATGTCAGGCGCCGGATGGCCGAAAGGCCCACCCTGAGATCACAACTTCTAGGCCGGAAGATGGTTCCATAAAACAAACGCGAACAAGGGGTTATCTATGCCGCCGACCACGCCCTCGCCCGTTGATGACAGCGATTTCCTTTTGCAGTCGTTCATGGCCCTGACGAAGCCTCGTATTCGGAAATTCCTCGAGGAGCACGATCTTGCGTTGTCAGGTACGAAGGCGGCAATCCGCGCCCGGATCGAAGACGCCGTTCGGAGTAACAGCGTGAGCACGGACGACCTAATTCGGGAGCTTGACGAGGTGGTCCCGTGGTCTAAGCAGCACGTTTTCCTATTCAATGGGCCTTCGCAAATCCCCGCCGCTTTCCAGGATGCACGTCGTTTTGCGGCGCATTTAGCGCGGCACAACGTTGCCCATCTTCTTAATGCGCATGTCCCGTTGCTCCTCCCATCGGACCTTACGCTCTCGTCCATCGAACTCGGAAATCCGAGGCTGCGTGTCCTCGCCGTCCAGCGCCGTGACTATACGGTACGTGAGCCGGACCTCGACGAATCGGCAGAGACGGACGACGGAAGCACGTATGAACTGCGCGCGTTCCTGAGGGGTATTTCGCGGGGCCTCGTCGTTTTTGAATGGAACGTTGTCGCGAACAATGCAACGCTACAAATCACTGAACTGCCGTCGGAATCGAAGTACGAGGAAGTTTGCGAGCAATTCGCGAATCTCGTGGGCCCCTGGCTCAATATGGGGATGTTCGCTCAAGTTTCGATCCGAAAGGCGATATCAAAGTTGCATGAACTCGAGGAGAGCAACACCCCAGAGGCCCGGTCCCATGGAATTCAATACCGAACGCCGCAGGGTAGAACGCTTATCGGCCGAAGTTCAACGTCATCTGAATCGGTCCTTGGGGAGGCATTTGTCGATAACGCCCTGCGCACCGCCAGGAAGAAAGGCGTCGGCCATCAGGGCAATTTCTATTGGTTACCGAGCGGCAACAGCGCTGCGTCTCGGAACCCTCTTGACGACGAGCTGCATGTCGTTCTCATAGGTGACAAGGATCGAGTGAGCTTTAAGAAACACAGCACGGAGCCGGTTATACGCTATGTTCTTTCCCGAGTGCGAACGCTTAGCCGTTGAGCAACCCGACCTGGCGGACCTTTTGACGCGGCTTGACGACGAGTTGCGGTCGTTCTCGAGAACCACCCCCATCGACCCGTCGTTACTCGCGCCATTCCTCGAGGTCCCTCCGGAACGCCTGACGTTGATCTTGGAAACATTGAGTCGCTACGGCCTGCTTCAGCCAACGCGTATGATTCGGTGCGAGCGTTGTGCAAATCTCATGTCCCAAGACGAATACGACCGCGAGGTCGACGCGGGCTCACCCCCCGAATGTTCGAGTTGCGAGCGTCCGTTAATGGTCCGCGAGCGGGATTGGGTGACGACGTACAGACTGACCAGGCAACCACCAAAAGCCGCCGAGGACGCAGGAAAACTCGTCCCCGCGGCCGTTCAACATGTCCTTATATTGATCCATGGTATTCGCGATCTCGGGAGTTGGCATCGAACCGCGGACCGCGCGTTAGGCTCCGCGTCCGTGAAGGTAATTATGCCCAAGTTCGGCTGGTTTCGTGCCCTCAGGTTCATCGCACCTTGGGACGCAGCGAAGGCACCGATGCAACGTGTATATCGGGAATACGAGAACATAAAACGCGAGTACCCGGACGCGAAGGTCTCCGTTATTGCGCATAGCTTCGGTACGCATCTATTGACGAAACTATTGCTCAAGCATCCGCACATGAAGGTCTGGCGAATAATCCTATGTGGTTCTGTGGTCAAGCAAGACTTTGAATGGGAACAAGTCCGGGATCGTTTCGGTGAGGCAAACGCGAAGACGGGTTTTATTGTGAACGACTGCGGCAACCGGGACCCTTGGCCGGTCGTCGGGAAGCTTGCTGGATGGCGTTACGGCAACGCGGGGACCGATGGTTTTGGCGGAGTTTACGTGGAGGACAGGTTCCACGATGGAGGCCATGGCCTTTTCTTTGACGAGCGTTTCATTGAGACGTATTGGAAGTCCTTCATCATTGACGGACACGTGTTACCTGGGACAGCCAAACAAGGGGAAGGAATACCGTGGTATGTCAGGTGCTTGCAGAAACTGCCGTTCAATCTCCAAGTTGACATTATTATTGTCTTGTTTGCCCTAGCCGCGCTCCTTCGCGTCTTTCACTTTTGGTAAACACCCCCGGAAATCCGATAACGCCGGCGATCGGATAGGTAATAAGGCACTCCTATGCCTGGCAATTGTTCCCCCGCGTGGCCAATTCCGGGCGGGCACTGGGCCGCGGCGGGTATAATGCGCGATTGCGGAGACCGTGGGCGCGTCCCTCGGTCCTGTTTCGTCCGGGAAAAAGGAACCGCTCGATGGACCAATCGTCCTCCGCTCGCGCCGGGCCA
>CAZWNM010000390.1:0-3566 GCA_964635765.1 uncultured Planctomycetaceae bacterium
TGAGCCATCGCTTCATTTGATTCAGGCCGCCGATTTCGTCGGGCGAAACGTCGGCGGCGACCGATTCCAGGCAGCCGGTCGCCCCCAGGAGGTTTCGCTTGGCGTCGAGAATGCGCGGCAGGTCGTCGCGGTCGAGGATGTTATCGACGCGAATGGCGCCGGCCACCACGCGCGACGCCTCCTCCGAGGTCAAGCCGCGAAGCGTCTGCACGAGAATTTCCATTTCCCGCGCGTTGAGCTTCGACTCGACCTGTTCCAGGCTGCGGCGTTTCGTTTCTTGAAAAGTTTCGCGGACGATTTGGTTCAACTCCTCTTCGTCGGGCCAGCCGACCTCGAACGAAACGGCGAGCCGGCGGACCTCGGGCGGCAGCGGCGCGGCGTCGAGCAGAATCATCGTCCAAAGGCGGGTGTTTGCCGAAAAATACAGATCGCGAATCGCCCGAACCACCTGCGGGTCTTTGCAATGCGGGCCGATGTCTTTGAATACGAAAACGGCCGGATACGCCATTTCCTTGACGAACGTCAGCGCCAGCCCGACGCTGCCGGGCTTGGTGAACGAACGGGCGGCCTCGGGCGGCTTGCTGTGCAACCCTTCCGTGACCGACCATTCCAGCACAGGCAGGCTCATCGCGCGGACGGCATCGCCGATCATCCGAAGCGCCCGCGGCTCGTCGGGCGTCTCCATCGAGATGACGGGATTGCCGGCCTGGATGAGCAACTGGAGTTGGGTGGCAGACATAGGGGCTAGGGGTTAGGGGCTAGGGGCTAGAAATTGGAACTCGGTGCTTGAACTAGCCCCTAGCCCCTAATCCCTAGCCCCTCTTTGTCACGCTCCAAACTTTCCGAGTCGCTCGGCATGCGCCATTGCCAGCGTCATCAACTCAACGCCGCGAAAATGGCCGAGGCCGCCGCGCATGGCGTATTTCTCGCCGAACGCTTCAAGACCGTCGGGCCGGCACGTGTCGGATACCAACAGCGTCGGCACTGGATGCCAACTGTGACCGGCCAAACGGGCCGGCGTGCTGTGATCGCCGGTCACAATCAACACGGATGGTTTTAGGGCCGTGATGCGCGGCACAATCGCGTCGAGCTGCTCGATCATCCGCACCTTTTCGGCATAATTGCCATCCTCGCCGCGGCTATCGGTGTATTTGAAATGGATAAAAAAGAAATCGTAATCGTTCCACGCTTTTTCGAGCACGTCGATCTCGTCGGAAAGCGTGCTCGCCGCGCCGATCACTTCCATGCCGACCAACTGCGCGAGGCCCTTATACATCGGATAGACCGCAATCGCGGCGGCCTTCAGACCGTAAACGTCGTGGTAGCTGTCGATCGCTGGAGCGGCCGAAAAACCACGCAGCGTCAGGCCGTTCGCCTTCTTCTCGCCGGCCAACAGTTTTTGAGCCTGAACGATGAACTCCTTTGCCACCTCGGCCGTCCGCCGGCTTTGCTCATCGTGGGCGACCGGCTCGAGCGGCGGCACGCCGGTCACTTGCGGATCGGTGTCGGCCACGTGGCCGCCAAGCCCTTCGCCACGGAAAATCACCACGAAACGGTGTTCCTTGACCGGTTCGACGAAAATCTGAACGCCTGGAATTTTCACGTGACGAAGCTTCACGGCCAATGGGGCGCTTTCCTCGCTTGGAATTCGGCCGGCGCGACGATCGGAAATGTTTCCAGAGGCGTCGAGCGTGCAGAAATTACAGCGAATGGCCACATCTTTTGGGCCAAGTTTGAAGCCCACGCCGGTGGCTTCCAACGCGCCGCGGCCGATCAGATGTTCGATCGGATCGTAGCCGAACAGGCTAAGATGGCCTGGCCCGCTGCCAGGCGTGATGCCAGGAGCGACGGGATACATATACCCCTGAACGCCTATTTTTGCCAACTTATCGAGATTTGGGGTTTTGGCGGCTTCCAATTCGGTTTGCCCGCCTTGTTCGATCGGCAATCCGCCGAGTCCGTCGGCTACGAGCATGACGATTTTGGACGTGTTGGCTACTTTTAATTCCCGCACAAGGTTTTGAATATCCATGAAGAAGTCCTTTTATTTTTGAGTTGGAGCGGTAGAATGTCACGGTAGCAAAAGAAGCGGCAAGTTGGAAGGGGGGAGGAATTAGTGGCCAGTGGCTAGTGGCCAGTGGCCAGTGCAAAACCGCAAGCGGTTCTTCTTTCCCCTGGCCCCTGAATCCTGAACCCTGACCACTCCCATGAAGCCTCTCGCACCGATCGCTTACGACTATTCCGGTTTGATCGCTCCCCAAGACGCTTCGCAGATTGTCCAACAGACGGGCATTACGCAAGCGGACTTGAATTGGATTACGCCGCGATTGACGGCCGTCCGTCAGGAAGTGCTCAACAATCTGGTGAGCTACAATCGTCACGAGGCGATTTCCGAGGACATGCAGCCGCTCGACGCCGGTTTTTTGGAATTGCCCGAGCGGCTCTTGGGCGACCAACGGCCGCTGTTGGACGCGATCACGACGGCCGGCGACCGCTTGGCCAAAGAGGTCGATCGGGTGCTGGTGCTCGGCATCGGCGGCTCGTACATGGGCGCCCGGGCGTTGTTCGAGGCGTGTTGCCATCCATATCACAATGAGATTTCGCGCAAGCGGCGCGGCGGCCGGCCGCGCATTTATTTTGAGGGCAACAACGCCGACAACGATTCCGTGCAGGGGCTGCTCGATTTGGTCGAGGGCAGCGACGATTGGGGCATCGTCGTGGTGAGCAAGAGCGGCGGCACGCTCGAAACCGCCGTCGCCTTCCGGATTTTTTTCGATGCCTTGAAAAAATCGTGCGGTGGCGACATGGAAAAAGTTCGCCGGCGGGTGATTCCGGTCACAGGCGAGTCGGGCCGGCTCCGCGATTTGGCCAACCGGCTCGGCTGCAACGACATCTTCCCGATCCCCGACGGCGTCGGCGGACGTTTTTCGGTCCTAAGCGCGGTCGGTCTGTTGCCGGCGGTTATCATGGGGCTTGACGTGCAGCATTTGCTGGAAGGCGCCGTGGCCATGAACGAGCGATTCCGCACGGCCGCTCCGCTTGAAAATCCCGTGCTCGATTACGTCGGTTTTTCGCGGCTGATGGAAACCCGACGGGGCGCGACCATCCGGGTGCTTTCCACGTGGGGCAAGAACTTGGAGTCGGTTGGGCTGTGGTACGATCAGCTTTTGGCCGAAAGCTTGGGCAAGAATGGGCAGGGCGCCACGCCGCTGACGGTCGTCAACACCCGCGACTTGCATTCACGCGGCCAGCAACATCAGGAAGGCCGCCGCGACAAGCTCATTACCAATCTTGTCGTCGAACGCACGAACCGCGATCCGCTGGCGATCGAGCGGTCGGAGTATGACGAGGACAAGCTCAATTCGCTCTCCGGGAAAACATTGCCCGACATTTTGCGGGCGGCCTACATCGGCACGAATCAGGCGTATGCCGACGATCTGCGTCGCACGGCGACGATTCGCCTGCCGCGGTCGGACGAAGGCTCGCTGGGGCAATTGTTTCAGATGTTGATGTTGGCCACGGTGGTCGAGGGCCGGCTGGTCGGCATCAACCCTTACGGCCAGCCC
>CAZWNM010000391.1:0-3564 GCA_964635765.1 uncultured Planctomycetaceae bacterium
GGCAGGATTCTTCGCCCGTCGTTAAGAGAACATCCACTTGGATGTTCATTTTCGGCAACACGTCAAGCAAAATCCAAACGCCAAGCCGATCATCCAATTGTGGGCACATGATGTAATCATCGTATCGGCGTGGTTTGCTTTTCATTACCACGTCAAGATGGGCTACGCCCAAAACCCTCGCGCCGTTATCGCGGAAAAACAATGGGCCGTTTGGCGTTTTGTACCTATCTCCCCAATGGGATTCGATAGGGGCTGTTAGGCAGTCTAGCAACATACGGCCACCTCCACATTCTCGGGCAAGCACTCTTCGCAATATGCTTTGCCGTCAACCTCTTCCGTGGTTTTGTGATAGTCGCCGCAACGGTCGCATTGCGAATAGTTCGCTAGGCAATCGTCGCAAACTTCGTCCCCATCGCCCACCTTCGTTAGCTCACGGCAGTAGTCGCCGCAATCGCTACATTGGGAATAATTCGCTAGGCAATCGTTGCAAACGTAGTGGCCACCCTCCACTTCCGTGGTTTCGGAAAAATACGTGTTGCAATCGTTGCAAAATGTGTAGTTTGTCAGACAGCTATCGCAAACATATTTCCCGCCCTCCACTTCCGTCAGATCATCGTTGCGATGATATTCCTGACAGTCTTCGCACATCGAATAGTCTTCTAAGCAACCATTGCAAACGCAACGGCCACCCTCCACTTCCGTGCCATCCTGATAATACTCTTCGCAATCGTCGCAATAGCTGTAGTGGTTTTCTAGGCAGTATTCGCAAACCATATCGCCGTTGCCAACTCGCGTTAGGTTTTCACCATAATCCCCGCAATCGTCGCAACACTGGGATGGAATGCCTAGATCATGCCGAGTTGCGCCGTTAATGGCCGATTCTTGCCCAATCAGAAAACCAGCCCCACCGTTAATCCATATCAGACCGTCGGCTGTGTCGTTATTCGATAGGCTGATTTTGCGATAAGATTCGCCGCGATGAAACGCGAGAATATGCGCGATTTGCGATAGCTCCAAACCATACCCGTTAAAGCAAACCAGCCCGTTAGGATGGGGCATAATCCACGCCCGTGCGAAACCTCTCCCATCGTCGAAGAATCGAATAGCTTGCCCGTCATTTTCGGCCAACAATTCGCGCGCTTTTTCCCGGCAACCCCAGTAGCATGACCCGCCGTCGCCAAAATCCCCGGCGTCCCAGTCGAATTTGTTCACAATATCGAACGTGAATTCGTTTACTTTCGTGGTATGCTGGGAAGCAATGCTACCGATTGTCCCTAGAAAATCGCTGTCAAGTTTGATTTTGTACTTTTGCCAATAATACTTGGCAATGCGTTTCGGCAGACTGCCGACGTATTCGCCCTTCCCGCCCACTTGCATTTGCCAAACCCAATCATCCGGCAATGGAAGAGACAGCATGTTAGAAATTTCCCGTTTGCCCGTTTCGCTGATTCTGCCCGATGGGAGAGTAACTGAATTCATGGCGAAAACTCCAAGGTGTTCTGTAAGTACATACCGCGAGACAGTTAGGAAACCAAAGGATTTTTTTAGCCGACTAATTCCGGCAAAACGCTTTCATAGGTTGCGTAGATATTGTCCGCCAACAATTCATCGACGCGCTCTTGTGCCGATTCTTCGTTATCGAATTCTTCGCTCACTTGCCCAACGTCGATATATCGCACCACCCAAACAATGCCGTAGTTAAGGGCTGTTAGGGCTTCATGGATTTCTTCCCGTGTTGGGTATCCGCCTTGATCGTCCCGATTCTCTACCGCCCCTTGGTTGTTATCCCACAACCACGAAAACACTTCGCCCTCCCAACCTTCCGGGGGCGCGAATCGGTCGCTATCGTAACTTTCGGATTTGATGTTTTCGATTGTCGATTCATATTCGCGCTTGCTGTAGTCCTCTTCGTCCAAGAGGGGATAATCGTCAAGCCGCGTTAGAATGTCGCAATATGCGCGAAATCCTTTCGTTATGACCCCGCGCCGATAAACCCTGATTGCGTATCCGTCAACCCAACCGACGGCCCAATGGGAATGATGCTCTTCGATAACATCGTTAGGGAATTCGGCCAATAGCTTGGCGATTGCATCGGCGTTAGACTGCGCCACCAGCCCGCTATCCCGGTTGTGGGTGTAGACGATACAATAGTCCTCTGGACTATTGGGCTGGTCATGCCAAGCGAAACTCTCGAAACGTCGCCAATTCCCTGCTAGCTCTTTTGCGGTTTCTTCGATGTTCATTTTATGCCTATTTTATAGGGGTTTTGCGATGTTTTCGTTAGAGACCGGCCGTTAGGTCGAGATAGACAAACCAGTTATTGGGGTGGAAATCCGCAAGACTGCGCGCGAATTTCGCATGGTTGACGGGGTGCAAACCCAATTCGTCGATGATCGGTTGCCGCGATTCGTCCGTCGTTAGCACTGCGAACCGATGCGCCAAAAAGTTTATCGTTGTATCGTCAAGTCGATTCATGGTTAGGCCCTCCACTTAATGCCGACGTGGAAATATGTTCCAATACCGGAATCGTTTATTTCCTCTTGCTCCTCTTCCGATAGCCCCAATTCTTCCGCAACCGTGGTTTCCCCAAAATCCATCCCGTGAGTTTCTTCGTTAAGCGAACACTCGAATTCGTCCGTTAGGTCGATACTTTGGGCCAGCATGAAAATTGCATCATCGAGCGCGTCTTTTTCCGTGTCGCCAATTCCATACACGCAACCGTCATAATGGGAATTTGGCCCCAAACCATAACCGGGGAACGTATCGGAATTGTCGATTCCCAAATTTTCAATCAGGAATTCCATGCTGTTATCTAACCCTTCTCATTGGAGTTTTTGCGCTATCGGGCAGGAAATAGCCCGAATTCACCTTGACCATTAGCTCTTGCAAGGCGTCATATTCTGTTTTCGCGGCCATAACCCCGCCGCAACCATTGCCCTGATAGCTAAACCCGAATTCGGTTTGCTCTAGCTCTACCCAATGTTTCCCGCCCCTTGATTCCCACCTTGCAATAATCATTTTGTGCATTCCTCATATCCATCAAACCACGGGCCAAGTGTTTTTGTACGCTGTTTCGCGGCCGCGCTTGTTGCGGTTCGGCTGGACGTTTCGGGGTCGCTACAGTGGGCTTGCGCTTCCTCTAATGTCAAACCCCTTGCGATTACGCGATTGCCACTACCACGATTGCGAAAATACATGCGGACGATTTTATACATCCCAAAACCTCCTAGAAAATCTGATTGCCCTGTTAAGTGCATACCATCTTGATCGGGCGTCGTTTCGGTTTCGGCGTTTGCGCCTTGATCCATCCGGCATGGTTACACCCCGCACGCTTTCAAGAATCGTTGCACGTCAAACGCCGGATTGAATTCGCGGCAAGCATTAGCCACCGCATTAGCGGCCGATTCTCGCGCGGCCTTGCCCTTGATTGTTGCAATCTGTTTTGCCAATTCGATGAAGTGTTTTTTGCTCATTATTTCCCCCAACCGAATTCTTGGACTGGCACCGAAAAGCTATAGGCGACTAGGCCGAAGTTTTGGCAGACTAACTCGAAATAGCGGAGTG
>CAZWNM010000392.1:0-3561 GCA_964635765.1 uncultured Planctomycetaceae bacterium
CGCCATGGCCTTGATCGCGCCCGGTGCATTCTTGTGGCTGACGTTCGCCCAGCAGTCGCAATACGGGGCGCCCATGGCCGGCTCGGCGATTTGGCTCGGCATCGTCGCCGCCCTGTTGCTCTGTTTCGCAACGGCCATCGCGTACGCCGAACTCTCGAAATTGTATCCCGGCGCCGGCTCGTCCTATTTCTTCGCCGAACAAGCGTTCTTGTCCAAAACCGGCGCGTATAAGTTCGCCCGAATCTCGAAATTCATCATCGGTTGGGCCAGCCACCTTTACTATTGGCTCTATCCGGGCGTCATGGTCGGCGTCACGGCGATTCTTGTCGGCTATCTGGCCGGCCAGCTCTTTCCCAACACGTTTAACGGAACCATCAACAGCCCGACGCTCATGATCGGCTTCTGCGTCGTTTTCTCGTTCGGCGTGGCGTATATTGCCTACCGCGGCGTGACGGGAACCACCGGCGTCAACATCGCCATCAACGTGATTCAGATCGTCGCTCTGTTGATTTTTTCGGTAATGGCCCTAGGCTATCGTTCAAGCCACGGCGAAGGCTCGCTCGGCTATACGCTCGACCCCGACGGCAATCCGGTGCAGGTCGTTTTGGCCGCCGGGCCGGACGGAAAGCCGATCAAAGATGAAAAAACCGGCGCGTGGAAGGTCGAACAAGAAAACGGCCACGACAAGCCGCTGCTGTTGCACTACAAGGCCGCCGGCGTCACCCAGGAGCCGGTCGATGCCGCAAAGCCCAACGGCGAAAAACAAGACACCTTCCAATTTCACGAAACGGCCGTCTCGGCCGTGGCGCCGCATTCCTTTAACTACGTGATTATTCAAGCGTGCATCGCCATTTTAATCCTTGTCGGCTTCGAGTCCGTCACGTCGATGGGCGAGGAGGCGAAAAACGCGAAACGCGATATTCCGCGTGCCGTGTTGCTGTCGCTGCTGATACAAGGCGTCGTGTGTTATTTGATTCAGTATTTTTGCGCAAGCTATTTTCTCAATCCCGGCTACACCATGACCACGGCCGCCGGCTCCAGCGCCCCGATCGGCGATATGATGGTCATTGTCGGCACATGGATGTTCGGCAGCGCGACGGCCGGTTGGTGGTTTATGTTCATTCAGGCGATCACCGTCTTCCTGGCGTTGATCGGCACCACGCTCTCTTGCATCAGCACGGGCGCACGGGTGACCTATGCGATGGGCCGCGACAGCGAAGTCCCCTCGCACTTCGGCATGTTGCACGGCAAGAACCTGACGCCGCACCGGGCCATTTGGACCCTGGCCGCCGTTTCTTCCGTGGTTGGAATCTTCGCGGTTCTCATGTATCTGTGCGGGCCGGCCGCCACCGACGCCTTGAACACGTCGTTGACCGACGCCCAAAAGCACAGCTTCTGGTATCCGTCGTTCCTGCTGTTTTCGGCCGAAACGGCGAAAAACTTGCCCAACAGCCTGCTGATCGTCACCCTGGCGAGCAACTTCGGCACCTTCCTGCTCTACATGCTCACCTGCGGCATCGCCATCGTGGCGTTCCGCGAACACAAGTCGTTCAACGGCTTCAAGCACTTTGTCATTCCGGTGTTCGGCGTGCTGGCCAACCTCCTCTGCATGCTCTTCTACCTCGTCGGCCCTTTCATGGTCACGGGCATGAGCAAGCTGGAGCCGTACATCGCCTTGGGCGTCGCCGCCGCCTGGGGCCTCTACGGATTGGCGTACTTCGTCCTCGCCAGCCGCGCCAAAGGCCGGACGATATTGCTCAAAAAGAGCGTCGCTGGTTAGAATGAGATACGCACGGTTTCCCAGCAATTAAGAATCGAGGGGATCATCATGGTCCTGGGACGGAAACATGGTTGGCGTCTGCTGACGGCAACGGCGATCTTTTTTTGCGGGCAAGCGGCGTTTGCAGCGGAACCGCCGGCCATCACGTCCGCATCCGCCTTGGCGCTCGGCCGCGAAAGCGTCATCGGCTGGACGTTGATCGCCGCGTTCTTGGTTGTGTTCATGCAAACCGGCTTTGCCATGATCGAAACCGGCTTGTGCCGCGCGAAAAATGCCGCCCACACCATGAGCATGAATCTCATGGTCTTCGCCTTGAGCGCCCTCGGCTTTTGGTTCTATGGTTTCGCGCTCGGCTGGGGCGACTGGATTCATGGGCCCTTTTTCCTCGCCGGTTTGACCGATCCCGGCGTGCTGGCTCTCTTCTTTTTCACGAT
Organism: uncultured Planctomycetaceae bacterium; assembly: GCA_964635765.1. Taxonomy (GTDB): domain Bacteria; phylum Planctomycetota; class Planctomycetia; order Pirellulales; family Thermoguttaceae. The sequence goes on from CAZWNM010000392.1 coordinate 2,215, forward strand.
GACGTTGGCGAACATCGCGGCCGTCATTCCCACCGGCGTCATGGCCGAACGCTGGCGTTGGAAAAACTTCTGCCTGTACGGCCTTTGGGCCGCGCTGCCGTTTGGCATCTACGCCCATTGGATTTGGGGCGGTGGGTGGTTGGCCGCCATGGGCACGAATTGGCATCTCGGCCACGGGGCCGTCGATTTCGCCGGCTCCGGCGCCGTCCACGCCCTCGGCGGCGTCATCGGCCTGGCGGGCGCGGTGGTTCTCGGGCCGCGCATCGGAAAATACTCGCTCGAAGGCCGCCCGTTCCCCATTCCCGCCCATCATCTGCCGATGGTCGTCGTCGGCACGCTCGTTTTGGTCGTCGGCTGGTTCGGCTTCAATTCCGGCTTCGTTTTGACCGGCGTCAACGTGCACATCGGCACGATCGTGGTCAACACGGCGCTGGCCGGCGCCGCCGGCGCGGTTGCCGCCATGCTGACGCTGCAACTGAAGGGCATGAAGTCCGACACCACGCTCATGTGCAACGGCATCTTGTCCGGCCTCGTGGCCGTCAGCGCGTCGTGCGCGTTCGTCGACGGTTGGGCGGCCGCGATGATCGGAGCGGTCGCCGGCGTTTTGGCCGTCTTCGGCGTCTTCTTTTGGGAACGCCATCATATCGACGATCCGGTCGGCGCGATTTCCGTCCATGGCCTGAGTGGCCTCTGGGGCGTCGTCGCGCTCGGCTTGTTCGCCAACGGCAAATGCGGCGACGGCTGGAACGGCGTCGCCGGCGGCGTTCGCGGCGCGTTGTACGGCGACGTTTCGCAGCTTTACGCCCAATTGCTCGACGCCGCCGTCGTCGCCGTCTTCGGATTTCTCATGGCCTACGTTTGGTTCAAGCTGAGCAATCGGATCACGCCGATCCGCGTGAGCATTGAAACGGAAATGGTCGGCCTCGACGGCCCGGAAATGGGCGCGATCGGCTATCCCGACTTCACCGTCGGAAGCCGAAGTTAGCCGAAACGACGCAATCGTGGGCTGCCGCGAACACCACGGAGACACGGAGAACACGGAGAAGAATCATCCGAGGAAGCGAAAAAAACGAAAAATGATTGTTGTTCCAAAATACATTCGTGTCCCATTTGCGTCCATTCGTGATGATTCGCGGTTCCATTCTGTTTGTTGTTTCTTCTCCGTGTTCTCCGTGTCTCCGTGGTGCAATCCGCATATTGCACGGTAGTCCCCATTAGAATGATCAAGGAACTCAATTGCCATGAAAAAAATTGAAGCTCTCATTCGCCACTTCAAGCTCGAAGACGTGAAGAACGCGCTCATGCAGGCCGGCGCTCACGGAATGACCGTCACCGAGGTGCGCGGCT
>CAZWNM010000393.1:0-1736 GCA_964635765.1 uncultured Planctomycetaceae bacterium
CATCATCCGCAACTCCAGCTTTTGGCTGCGCAGGACTTGGCACATCAGGTCCGTGCCGATATGGCCCGGACCGATGATAGCGACTTTGAGCCGTTGATTCATAAAAGTGGATTCCTTAAACAGTTCACTGGTTGTGAAAAATGGCGAGGTTGGGTCAATACGCGGGCATCGCGGTAGCTTCGTATTGGAGACCCAGCCGCTGTGCAATCTCCTTGGCCTTCATTGCGGGCATCCGTGCTTCACTGCAAACCGACACAAACTGCATCCCCTGCCGAGCCCGCAGCACCGCGGTCTCCAGTTCCATCGCAAAGATGCCGGTTGGCACTTTCAGGCGGCGCCCAATCTCAATCACCCGCTGGATCATCGCCTCGAGCTCATCGTTGGTGGGCATGCGGCCGTCGGCGGAGCACATCTGGAAGCGGAGGTCGGCCGGACCGACCATCACGGCGTCGCAACCGGGCAGACTATAAATCGCCTCCGCGTTCTCCACCCCCTTGGGACTTTCGGTCTGAAGGACGACCAGAATCTCCTCGTTTGCATGCTCGTAGTATTCGCTGGGCGAAGCGCCGAAGTTCAGACAGTGCATGCCGGGACCGATGCTGCGGTTTCCCAGGGGAGGATACTTCGCCGCCGCAATGGCCGCCCTGGCCTGCTCGACCGTGTCGACCATCGGCACGACAATTCCCCACGCGCCGGCGTCGAGCACCCGTTTGATGAGATAATGGTTCCCTTCGGGCACGCGGGCCAATGGCACGCCGCCTGCATCGGCCACGGCCGCGAAGATCATTGCCGCGCACGACCAGTCGATCGCCGAGTGCTCCAGATCGACCGTAAGCCAATCGAATCCGCTGCGCGCAAGCAACCGGGCGGTGTGTAAATTGTCGAGCGAAAGCCAAGCGCCGAACGTCGGCTTGCCATCTCTCAGCTTCTGTTTTACGGGATTGCTCTTCATGTTCAAGGTTTCCTCTTTCAGGTGATTGCCGCCGCGCCCGACTGAGTGAAAACGCGATGTTCTCGCCGCCGAACGGATGCTTTATTAGCATGCCTCCTCAACCACGGGATTGCTCAGCACGCCGATCTTTTCGATCGCGACGGTCACTACGTCGCCAGGGCAAAGCCAACGGGGCGGCTTGCGCGTAAATCCCACGCCATGCGGCGTGCCGGTCATTATCACCGTACCCGGCAGAAGCGTCGCGCTGCCGCTGAAAAACTCGATCAAGCTGGGAATGTCAAAGATCATGTCCTTCGTGTTCCAGTCCTGCAATACCTCGCCGTTAATGTCCAGCTTGATCGCCAAGTCGTTGGGATTGGTGATTTCGTCGGTCGTGACCAGGCAGGGGCCAAGCGGAGCGAACGTGTCGAAGCCCTTTCCGTGACACCACTGATTTCCAGCCCATTTGAATTGCCAGTCGCGAGAGCTCACGTCGTTTGTACAGGTGTACCCAAGCACATAATCCAGGGCGTTCTGGCGAGCGACATTTTTGCAGGCACGACCGATGACTACCGCCAGTTCGCACTCGTAGTCCACTTGATCGCTGCGCATCCGGCGCGGCAACTCGATCGGATCGCCCGGGTTCTGCACGGCGGCCGGGTTTTTCATGAAGAGCATGGGATATTCGGGAATCGGCAACTGAAGCTCTTCGGCGTGGCGCCGGTAGTTTGCGCCGATGCACATAAAAGCGGATGGGACGATGGGCGCCAGGAGTTTCACAACGTCCGCCGGCTTGTTCGTCGCC
>CAZWNM010000393.1:1746-3555 GCA_964635765.1 uncultured Planctomycetaceae bacterium
ACTTGCCATAAATGTCACCCGAAATTTCCAAGGCCGTTCCGTCGGATTGGAGGGCGGCGTATTTCACGTTGCGGCTGGAATCAAGATAACGAATGATTTTCATGGGAAACGGCGTGTTGGACTATCACTTGCGTTGTGCGAGAAGTTTGGCGCACTCGCGGGCCACAACAATTTCTTCATTGGTCGGCACGACCCACACCGGTATTTTCGAGGCGTCGTTCGATATTCGCGATTCCTTTTTGATGCACGCATCGTTGCGCGCATCGTCCAAAACAATGCCAAACTCGCCAAGATTCTCAAACAGGCGTTTGCGGATATGCGGACTGGCTTCACCCGTGCCCGCCGCCACGGTGACAACGTCGACTTTTCCAAGCACGAGCATCATGCTGCCCAAATACTTGCGAAGATGATAGACATACGTATCGATGGCAAGCTGAGCGCGTTGATGTCCCTTCTCCGCGGCATTCTGGAGGTCGCGCATATCGAAGCCGATGCCGGATATTCCCGCCAATCCCGCTTCGCTCATCATGCGATCGACGATCTGTTTGGGCGTGCCCTCGCCCTTGGACCATAGATACGCGATCAGATAGCCATCCATATCCGAACTGCGTACCGACTGCGGCACGCCGGCTTGGAACGTTGAACCAGCGGTGCCGTCAATCGTCTTTCCCCCCCGTACCGCCGCCACCGACGAACTGCCGCCCAGATGCAACTGTACGGCATTGAAATCTTCGGGCTGTTTCCCCAGGATCTGCGCAATCCGCCGATTCACGTAATAATGGCTCGCGCCATGTCCCATCATGCGACGCACGTTATATTTTTCCGTCCAGTCCCAGGGTATGGCATAAATCCTGGCATACTCGGGCCATTCCTGGTAGAAAAACGTTTCAAAAAGCCCGACCATCGGCGTGCCCGGCAAGACCTGCCGAAAACTTTTAACGGCGTTGATGCATGCCTCATTGTGCAATGGGCAAATATAGTCGCAGTGTTCCGCCATGGCGGCCAGCATCTTGTCATCCAGATACTGGCATCCCGTGTATCCGTCCGCAGAGACGGGCTTGAAACCCACTGCGTCGAGTTCAGATATGTTTTTCAAGACGCCATTTGCCGCGTCGGTCAATTGATCCATCACGAACCGTATCGCGGCCGCGCTGTCTTTCAGCGGCGTCTCGACTTTGTGCGTCTGTCCCAAGCGGTCCGTCCATTGCACAGCGGCCTTGTCGGTTCCCACGCGTTCCACATGCGCCTTGGCCGCCACCGTCTCCGCCGGCATCTCCAGCAACTGACATTTCAGCGACGAACTGCCAACATTGGCGATGAGTATCTTCATGATTTTCGACGCTCCCAATGCACATCTATTTTTTCGGGATCTGTGCGCCCACAAACGCGATATTGAGCACGCATTCTTCGACCGTTGCGCCGCGAGAATGATCGTTCACCACGCCGTTGATGCCCAGGAAACACGAGCCGGCAAGCACCCCGCTACCCATCATCATCATTGCCTTGAGTGTGGAATTGCCGGTCTGAAGATCCGGCCAGATCAACACGTTTGCTCGGCCTGCGACTTCCGACGGGCGTTTGACCTTCTTCGCCGCCACATACGGCGACAGTGCCGCATCGAGCTGGAATTCGCCGTCGATGCAGATATCGGGGCGCCTTTGCTTTACCAGAGCCAAGGCCCGCGTAACCCGGTCGACTTCCTCATGCTTCGCGCTGCCGAGGGTCGAAAACGATACCATTGCCACTCGTGGTTCATTGGGCAAAATGACTTTTGCCTTGTCGGCCGCGAGTATTGCGATTTCTGCAAGC
>CAZWNM010000394.1:0-3550 GCA_964635765.1 uncultured Planctomycetaceae bacterium
TTCACCACTTTACCCAAACAAGGCAATATCAAGTTAGCGCTGTAGTATTAAGAGGGGCTAGGGACTAACTAGGGGCTAGGGACTAGGGATTAGGGGCTAGGGGCTAGAGTGAAACCGCAAGCGGTTTTCGCGTTAGTCCTGCATGACGCTTAGCCTTAAAAAATCTTTAGTCTCTAATCCTCTCCCTTTCTAGCCCCTAGCCTCTAGCCCCTAACTCTGCTTCTTAATCACGTCGCTCAAAATATCGCAACCTTCGTTGGCCTGCTCCTCGCTCAAATTCATCGCGGGCAACAATCGAATGACGGTCCCGTGCGTGCAGTTGACAAGCAGCTTTTCGTCCAAACACGCCTTCACCACCGGGGCGCCTTCAATCGATAGCTCGATGCCGATCATCACGCCGCGCACGCGAACGTCTTGCACCAGATTGCACTCCTGCTGAAGCTGCCGCATCCGCTGCTCGAAAATCCAGCCCAATCGCTTCGTGTGTTCCAGGAGCCCGTCGCGCTCGACCGCTTCGATAAAGGCCAAGCCCGCCCGAGCCGCGATCGGATTGCCGCCAAACGTGCAGGCGTGCATTCCCGGCCGAAGGCTTTTGGCAATTTCGGGCGTGGTCAACAGGACGCCGCCGGGCAGGCCGCCGGCGACCGCTTTCGAGAGCGTCATCACGTCGGGCGTGACGCCGAACTCCTGATAGGCGAACCAATTGCCCGTCCGGCCGCAACCGCTCTGCACTTCGTCGAAAACCAACAGCAAGCCGTGTTGATCCGCCAATTGCCGCAGGCCATTCAAGAAACCTTCGGGCGGAATCCGCACGCCGCCTTCGCCTTGAATCGGCTCGATCAAAATCGCGGCGGTTTCGCCGTCGATCAACTTCGCCACGGCATCCAAATCGCCATAGGGAGCGTAAACGAAACCGGCCAGCAGCGGCCCGATGTCTTTGTGATACTTCGGCTGCGCGGTGGCCGAGATGGAGCCCATCGTGCGGCCGTGGAATCCGCCCTCGAACGTGATGATTTTATAGCGATGCTTGCCGGCGTTGTGCAGCCGCACGAGCTTGATGGCCGCTTCGTTGGCCTCCGTGCCGGAATTGCAAAAGAAAGCCTGGCCGCCGAAACTCCGCTCCGAAAGCGCTTGGGCCCAAAGCCCTTGCAAGGCAGTGTGCCAAGTGTTCGGCACGTGAATCAACTCGCCGAGTTGCTCGCGCACCGCCTCGACCACCGACGGCGGACAATGGCCCAACAGATTGCAGCCCCAGCCGCAGAACAAATCGAGGTAGCGATTGCCTTCCGCGTCCCAAACGTACGAACCTTCGCCGCGAACCAGTGCGACCGGATATCGGCCATAGTTGGGAATGACGTAGCGTTGGAAGAGTTTTAGGATTTCTTCCGAACTCATGTTGGCGGCGGCGGACACGGCGGACTCCTCATTAGTGGTTAGTGGTTAGTGGTTGGCGCGGGCACAGCAAGCGGCGTTCTAGCCACTGGTCACAAGCCACTAGTTCATTCTTTCATGATCTGCGTTCCAACGCCCTTGCTCGTATACACTTCGAGCAACAGCGAATGACGCAAACGACCGTCAATAATATGCACCTGCCGAACTCCGCGCTCCAGCGTTTCCAAACAGGCTTGCACCTTTGGAATCATTCCGGCATTGACCGCTCCGCTGGCAATCAGCTCGTGAGCCTCCGGGGCCGTCAGCGAGTGAATCAGCGAATCGGGATCGTCCTTGTCGCGTCGCACGCCGTTAATGTCGCTAAGGTACACAAGCTTTTCCGCTTCCAACGCCTGGGCGACCGCCGTAGCGGCCGTGTCGCCGTTGACATTATATTTCTGGCCGTTCTCGTCAATACACATTGAAGGAATCACCGGCACCGAGCCGGATCGACAAACCTCTTCAATGGCCTCGCAGTCTACGCGCGTGACCGTGCCCACATAGCCGAGATCGACCGCCGAACCGTCTTTATCGGCCAATTGCATGCGCTCGCCGAACAAAACATTTTTTGTATGAAAGTTCAACGACTGCGCGTTGCCGCCCAACACTCGGATGCGATTGGCCAAATCCTCATTGACCTCGCCGGCCAACACCCGCTCGACGATGGCAAGCGTTGCGGCGTCGGTGTAGCGGCGGCCTTGGACGAACGTCGGCTCCAAACCGGCGTCGGCCATCGCCCGATTGATCGCCGGCCCGCCGCCGTGAACCAACACCGGCTTCATGCCGACAGTCTCCATGAAAACGACGTCCAACAGCAAATGGGTCATCGCCTTATCGTCTTCCATCACGCTTCCGCCCAGCTTGATCACCGTGGTTTTGCCTCGGAACTGACGAATCCACCGCAGGGCTTCGATCAGAACGTCGGCCTTTTGCATGGCTTCTTCCAACGGCGTGACTCCCAAATAATACGGGTTCTCATTTCATACGGCGCGTCCATCTCGCAAAATACAGCATGTTTTTCCGAAGGGTAAACATGCGGTGGAGCGCAGGCGAAAATGATTATTGGTATATAAAAGCGGCAAAACCGGCGGGCGGCAAAGTCTAGCGAATTGGATTCATTGATTCCGACGCCGGCAATGGCCCAAGTTTGCGGCTTGCACCGCCGCCGACCGACATTCGTAATTCAGCACGCAATAATGACTGGGAAACCCCGTATTATACCCAGTTGGAATCGCCTGTCAACTTGCCACAATAATGCGAACGGGGGGCGTACGCGAGAAAATTTTTCCGGCCCCCTGGAACAACATCGCCATTCGTGTCAAGATGGGCGGTTGTCGTTACGGTTCTGTTAAGAAGAACGATTTCCCCAAAACATCGCGCATGTCGCAGGCGGCTTTCACTAGCCCTAATCCCTAGGCCCTAGCCCCTAGCTATGAACCCCATGAAACTTTTCACCGGACGCGCCCACCCATCGCTGGCCACTCGTATTTGCGACTATCTCGGCTTGCCGCTCGGCAGGGCTATCATGGGCAATTTTCCCGACGGCGAAATCTCCTGCAAAATCGACGAGGATGTCCGCGGCCGCGACGTCTTCATCGTCCAGTCCACCTGCCCGCCGGTCAACGAAAACCTCATGGAGCTCTTGATCATGATCGAGAGTTTCAAGCGTGCCAGCGCCGATCGCATCACGGCCGTGATCCCCTATTTCGGCTACGCCAGGCAGGACCGCAAGGACGAGGGGCGCGTGCCCATCACGGCAAAACTGGTGGCCAACCTCATCACCCGCGCCGGCGTCGACCGCGTGCTGGCCATGGACCTGCACGCCGCTCAGATCCAGGGCTTTTTCGACATTCCCGTGGACCACCTCTATGCGGCCCCGGTGATCGACGATTACTTCAAAACGCTCGGCTTCAACGAAGAGGACTTGGTGGTCGTGAGTCCCGACGAGGGGAGCATCAAGCGGGCGCTGGCCCACATGGGCCGGCTGGGCGGGCGACTGGCCATTATCGACAAGCGCCGCAGCAGCGCCGAGCAGACGCGGCAAGCGCACGTCATCGGCGGCGCGGTCGAGGGGAAGACGGCGCTGATTTTCGACGACATGATCAGCACGGCGGGCTCG
>CAZWNM010000395.1:0-3550 GCA_964635765.1 uncultured Planctomycetaceae bacterium
ACGAGGCGGAACTGTGGCGCGGCCAAATGCTCGATCAGCTTTCGATGTTCAGCGATGAGCTGACCGAGCTGATGCTGGCCGAGAAGCCTGCGCCGGCCGACTTGATCCGAAAGGTGCTGCGGCACGCGACGATCCACAACATGGCTGTGCCGCTGCTTTGCGGCTCGGCCCTCGACGGCATCGGCGTGCAGCCGGTCTTGGACGCCGTCGAGTATTATCTGCCGAGTCCGGCCGACGTGCCGCCGGTCGAGGGCGTGGACCCCAAGAAGCCCGACAAAAAGCTGATTCGCAAACCCGACGAAGACGAGCCGTTTTGCGGGCTGGTCTTCAAGATTCAGGCCGATCGGCACGGCGATTTGCATTACGTTCGCATTTATTCCGGCACGTTGAAAGCGAACAGCCGCGTGTTGAATCCCGGCAAGGACAAGAAGGAAAACGTGCCGCAATTGTGGCGCATTCAGGCCGACCATCGCGAGCAGGTCGATTCCGTCTCGGCCGGCGACATCATCGGCATCGTCGGCCTGCGAGCGTCGATCACCGGCGACACGCTTTGCAGCACGCAAGACCCGATCTTGTTGGGATCGATCGCATTTCCCGAGACGGTCATTTCGATGGCCATCGAGGCCGAGACTTCGATCGAGCGCAAGAAGCTGGCCGACGTGCTCGACATGATGAAACGGCAAGATCCGACGTTCCGCGCCCATGAAAACGAGGAAACCGGCCAAACGCTGATAAGCGGCATGGGCGAGCTTCATCTCGAAGTCATCAAACACCGTTTGCTGCGCGATTACAAGCTGAACGTCCGCGTGCATAAGCCGAGGGTGAGTTACCGCGAAACAATCGACCACGCCGTCGAGGTCGCCGGCGAGTGCCATCGCAACGTGGCGGGCCAGATGCTTTCGGCGAAACTGCGCATTCGCATGGAGCCGTTTGAAAAAGGCGCGAAGCCGGTCGTGGTGGTCGTCGGGCAAAATGTCGGCCTGCCGGACGAGTTTTTGACCGCGGCCGTTGAAGTGCTTTCCGAGCAAGGCGAAGGTGGCGGTTCGCTTGGCTTTCCGTTGATGCACGTGAAAATCACGGTGCTCGGCGGCGAGGTTCACGAAACCGGCTCGACCGACCTTGCCTTCCGTTACGCCGCCGGCGACGCCTTCGAGAAAGCGTTGCGCGAGGCGGGCATTGTCCTCTTGGAACCGATCATGCGGCTCGAAGTGACGGTGCCCGACGAGTACGTCGGCGACATTGTCGGCGACCTTCAGCAGCGGCGTGCAATCATCGTCCGCACGCACACCCGCGGCCGCAACTCGGTGATCGAGGCGCACGCCCCGCTGGCGAATCTTTTCGGCTATTCGAGCGCCATGCGCGGTCTCAGCCAAGGCCGCGCCACCTGCACGCTCGAGCCGCACAGCTACGGCCCCGCCCCCGAGAATGTGTTGGAGGGTTTCTTGTAGTAGTTTTCAAGGTGTATGGATACAGTCCTGTGGGTGGGCACGTCATGCTTGGTAAAAGAACATAAGAGGGAACGCCATGCACGAAAATGCTGATAAGTTGATCCCCGAACTTTCGCTATGGAACAATGGAGTAGGCACTTCCCTGGACGGCTTGCTTTCTTGTATCGCCAGGCCTGATCACGCGATTGCATATGCCACGATCTTTTGGCCGGATTTTGTTTTGTACGACGATTGTGTTTTCTTTCAGAAACCGCCGGACCTCAAGAGCTACCAAGACTGGATGGCTCGGTATGACAGCGACAAGACCAACGTCGAAGGCGTCATGAACCATTGCCACATTGCGGACATCTTTTACAACTCCGAGGTCCAGCTCACGAAAGAAATCATTCTGCACCTAGGGCGGATTTTCAAAGACATGTGGCAGTGCAAGCTCCAACGGGACTTTCCCGAGAGACGTATTAAGGTTGAGTTTTACAACGATGACTCTGACGATCTCCGAGACTACCAAATTACGGTGTTTCAGGAGAGAAAAGAGATCGAACCATGAGGTGAGAAACCACGGATTGCACGGATAACACGGATAGAATAGAAACGCCAGGCGACCATTTGTTATCCGTGCAATCTGTGTAATCCGTGGTTGTCTTTAGGGTCATTTTCCGGCCTCTGCGCCCAGACAGCCATGTCGGAACCATTTTTGCAACCGCCGGACCTTTCCGATTGCCTCCGCCGGCTGCTGGCTCAAATTCCGCCGGGCAGCGTCACTACGTGCGGCGATCTGGCCGACGCACTCGGAAATCGTGTCGCCGCAACTTGGGTCGGACATTTTTCGCTGCATCACGAACATGACGAGAAGTGCCCATGCCATCGCATTTTACGCGCCGGCGGCGCACTTGGATCGTTTATCGCCGGCGGAATCGACGAAAAAATCGAACGACTGCGGGCGGAAGGCATCACGGTGAACAATGAAACCGTCGATCTGGAACGATTCGCATTTCATGCGTTCATCAGCGATCGGCCGCTCGAACAATTGCGGAAAATCCAAGAGGAAATTCAATCGCGGATCATTTTGCGGGAACGAAAAGAAACACCCGCGTTCGTCGGGGGCGTCGATGTGGCGTATCCGCAACCGGGAATCGGGTCGGCGGCCTACGCCTTGGTTGAAACCGCCACCGGCCGATTGGTTTGGTCCACCAGCGTGGAGCGGCCCGTGCGATTCCCGTATATCAGCACGTATTTGGCTTTTCGGGAAATGCCGATCCTCTTGGATTTGCTGGCCGAAGTGCGCGCGGCGGGAAAAATGGCGGAGGTCGTGCTGGTTGACGGCAGCGGCGTGTTGCACGATCGTCGCGCGGGCGTGGCCTCGCACTTGGGCGTCGCGGCCTCGCTGCCGACGGTCGGCGTGACCAAAAAATTGCTTTGCGGCACGGTCGATATCAAAATGATGACGCCGGGCGAATCGCGGCCGGTGTTTTTGGATGCGGAAACCGAAAAAATCGGCGCGGCGATATGTCCGAAGTCGGGCAGTCGGCGTCCGATTTACGTCTCGCCCGGCCATGAGGTCGATGCGGCTTTTTGCGAGCGACTGGTTCTCGCGTTATTGCGCGGTCACCGCCTGCCAGAGCCGCTCTATTGGGCCGACCGGCTCAGCAGGCAGTGAGCAAACTCTACTCGTCGTCAGATTCTTCTTCGTCCTCGTCCTCGTCGTCGTCCACAACGTCGTCGTAGTTGCCCAACGGCGGGTCTTGCTCGCCCTCGACAACCTCTTCTTCCTCCTCCGCCACCTCTTCCTTCTCGTTGGTTTCGTCGTCTTCGACAAAGAAACTATCGAGCGAAGAGGGCCGAAGCGCGGCGGCGATCGGCGAGGGCGACGGGGCGCGAACCGGCCGCGGCGGAAGGTCCGGCAACTCGCCGATAGCCGGCTTTTCCTTCCGAACGCCGCTATCGAGCAGCGGGAAGTGACGCGCCAAAATGTCTTCCTTCTCAGCGACCAAAGCGTCCAACGCTTGCGGCCGAATGCGAACTTCCGACTGCTGATACGTGTGGAAGCCGGTGCCGGCGGGGACCAAGTGGCCCAAGATCACGTTTTCCTTCAGGCCGAGCAG
>CAZWNM010000396.1:0-3550 GCA_964635765.1 uncultured Planctomycetaceae bacterium
AATCCGCTGCTGCCGCCGGAGTATTTCAACATGCAAGCGGCGATGACCGAAGAGGTTGTCGCGCTCAATAAAGGCGTCCCCTACAGTCTTTTGGATAGTCCCGGCAAATACACGGTGAGAGTCGCCACGTTCCAAGGCAGTTCGGTGATCCAGCAACGAGACGTGCGAGATATCGAAGAAGGCCGGCTCCAGATGAAGAGCCAATTGGCCGCCGCCGCCAAGACGGCCGACACCCTGGTTCACGCCTTGCGCAAGAAAGGTTTCGAAGCCTATCAATTTCACGATCACCATTCGAGCATCGTCACGGTGGGCAGTTTCGATTCGCCCGGCGTCGTGCAGCCGAGCGGACAAATGGAATGGGATCCGCAAGTCGTGAAAATCGTCCAGGTGTTCGGGCCGAAAACGCAAGAAGAAATAAAGCCGGAGCTTCAGAATTATGTGGCGACGCACGCGCTGTCGCAATCCACTGCCGCGTATTCCCTATCGAAGGCGTTTCCGCTCGAAGATAAGAACGGGAAGCAGACCGGCGAATTCATTCCGCTGGATATTCAGCCGCAAGTGGTGGCGATTCCCAAGCAGTCGTTCGGCCAGAGCTTTCGCGGCCCGGAGCAGTCCTATCGCACAAAATCAGATTGCGGAGAACACCACGGAGACACGGCGGCCACGGAGAAAAACATCTGAAAAAACGGACAAAAACAGTGAACGGCCGCGAATAAACGCAAATCATTTATAACGCCAAGCCGCGATGATAAACGCCGGTGGAAGACGATTGGCGTTCCAAAATACCACATTTGCGTTCATTGGTGTTTTATTTGCAGTTCCTTTCTCTTCGTGTTTTTCTCCGTGTCCTCCGTGACTCCGTGGTGTATTATTTTATTTTGTGCTATTCCGATGGCTCGCCGATCTCGCGCAGATAGCCGGCAAGCCGGGCTTGCAGATCGACCAGATTCTGCCATTCCCGCTGGTCCAACGTCACCCGCTCGTCTTTGCCTTTCGACTGCACCGAGTGAATCAAGCCGCGCATCCGCACGTTGATGTAAAGCAGCATCTCGGCCAATTGCGACGCTTGGCAGGGGCTTAAAGCGGCGGGCAGATCGGGCGGCGCGAGCGTGTGCAACACCGCCTCCGCGTCTTTCGCATCCGGAAAGTTCAACTCGAAATCCAACGCCGCCGCACTCGGTTCCTCCGCATATTCGTCGATGTCAAGCGTCACGCCGTCGGCAATCGTCGCCCCTCGCAACGCCGCCAGCCGCTGCGCGATCTCCTCAGGCGAGCCGTAGATCAACACGGTTCGACCCAACGCAATGACGTCGCCGGGCCGAAGCGTCCATAGCTGCACGTTTTCGCCGTTGACCTTCGTGCCGTTGGTGCTTTGCAAATCGGTCAGAACGATCTTGCGTTGATCTTCCTGAATTTTCAGATGAAACCGGCTGATCCGCTCGTCGTTCAGTTGGATGGGGTTGCCTTCCTCGCGGCCGATGGTAAGCGGAATCACAACATCCGCGAACGTCCGACCTCGATCGGCGCCGTCGATCACCCTTAGCGTAATGAGTGCCATGAGCTGTTGTCTTTCATGCGTTGCGCCGTGGGAAGCGACTGGGCTATTGGGAATTGGGGCTATTCGGAACGACGGGGGCCGACGCAGCGTCGAGGCATTTTCATTTTACCCCATTCCCGGCCACTTCCGGTATAGCTTTCGCTGCCATGCCGGTCAAGCCGTGGGAAGAATGAGGGGAATATGGAGAAATTAAAATTGCGGTCATTCTGAGCGTAGCGAAGAATGACAGGAACCGGGGCACCTTTATCTTTCTCGCGTGCGTCTTACCGCCGGCCTCTTCGCGTGGTACAATAAGAAAAGGCCGTCCGATGGGCTGAATGACTCCAAACAGCCCAAAAAATGGGCGGCAACACACCTAAAAATGTTTCGTAACCGCTTGCTATCATACAGGTTGCGATGAATGCAATGATTGCGTCGCGGCATCATGTCACGATGCCAAAGGATACCCCATGAGTAACGAGCCGCAAGCCCCGAAACGTCCCCAAGAGCGAAAAGCCCCGCCGATGGGTGGAAATGCACCGTGGTATTTGCTGATTCTTGCCGTGGTGGCGTTTTTGCTGTTCAGCATGTTGGATGTCAATGGTACGGTCGATTTGGAATACGGAGACCTGGTTCGGCTTATTGAAAAAGGCGAGCCGTCGAAGAATCCCACGGCCTTGATTGAGGTTTCCGAGGGGTCGAAAGAAAAGAGATTGCAGGTTCGTTATTCCCACTTGAATATACTGAAGATCGGCCCGCACGAAATCACCGGCACCGTCACCCGCGAGGTCATCGGGCCGAAATCCCAACAGAAACCGGCTACGCCCGAGATCGCTTTCCAAACGGCGCGCATGGGCTTGGAGAACGACAACAATTACCTCTTCAACTTGGCTAAGACCCATGGTTTCATTGTTGGAGGGGAAAAAGCGCCGAGCGCGTGGCTGAGCTTCCTTCCGCTGATGGCGATGTCGCTGCTGATCTTGGCGGTGTTCTTTTTCATGCTCAAACGTCTCGGCGGCGCCGGGTCGGCGATGGCCTTCGGACGCAGCCGCGGCAAACTCTACGCCCAGGAAGACCTCGGCATTACGTTCGCCGACGTTGCCGGCATCGACGAAGCGGTCGATGAGGTGCGCGAGGTGGTCGATTTCCTTCGTTCGCCCGAAAAATATCAAGTTCTCGGCGGGCGCATCCCGAAGGGCGTGTTGCTGGTCGGCCCGCCGGGCACCGGAAAAACGCTGCTGGCCAAGGCGATTGCCGGCGAGGCGAGCGTGCCGTTTTTCAGCCTGTCCGGCTCCGATTTCGTCGAGATGTTCGTCGGCGTCGGCGCCGCGCGCGTCCGCGACATGTTCGAGCAAGCCCAGGCGAAGGCGCCGTGCATCGTGTTCATCGACGAATTGGACGCCTTGGGCAAGACTCGCGGTTCCGGCGTGGTCGGCGGCCACGACGAGCGCGAGCAGACCTTGAATGCCTTGCTGGTCGAAATGGACGGATTCAGATCCAACAGCGGCGTGATCGTGATGGCGGCGACGAACCGGCCCGAGACGCTCGATCCGGCCCTGTTGCGGCCCGGCCGTTTCGACCGTCACGTCCTGGTCGATCGGCCCGACGTTCGCGGCCGCGAACAAATCCTCAAGGTTCACGTCACGAAAGTGAAGCTCGACGAGAAGGTGAATTTGTCGGATATTGCGAGGATTACCTCGGGCTTCGTCGGCGCCGATTTGGCCAATCTGGTCAACGAGGCCGCGCTGCTTGCCGCGCGAAAGAGCAAAACGACCGTTACGATGGCCGAGTTCAACGAGGGCGTCGAGCGCGTGACCGCAGGCTTGGAAAAGAAACAGCGCGTGATGCACGTCGATGAAAAGCAGCGCGTGGCGTATCACGAAAGCGCGCACGCCCTGGTCGCGTGCAGCTTGCCGAACACCGATCCGGTCCATAAAGTTTCGATCATTCCGCGCGGATTGGCCGCGCTCGGCTACACGATGTAGCGGCCCGAGGGCGAAGGGTATTTAATGA
>CAZWNM010000397.1:0-3534 GCA_964635765.1 uncultured Planctomycetaceae bacterium
CGAATCCGCCGACCCAATGCGGCGCCACGTCGGTGGCCAGCGCCGCCGTGCGGCCTTCGCCGTGGCGGCCGACGACCAGCAGCGGATTTTCCTTGCCGCGAGAAAACTCGAATCCAACGGCCGACGCCGTACGACGCACCGCGAACTGGATCGACGTGAGCAGCGTTTGCGCGCCGGGCTTCGGCGCCATTGCGTTGAACCCGCCGATGCCGGCCGGCTGATCCCAAGGCAGGCCGTCGAGGATCGGATGCTCGGCCGCCTTGTTCATCAACACCGGCTGGGCATAGTTGCGGCGGTCGTCGCTCGATTGCATCGCGACAGGCAGCACGTCGGCCAACGGCGAGCGGTGATATTCGCCCAAGCGGCCGAAATAGCTTTCCCAACCGCCGAACATCAGCAGGCCGGCGCCCTGGGCGACGCACTTCGCAACGTGTTCCATCGCGGCCGTGCCAAATGTGGCGGCGGGATAATCGCTCACGACGTAGAGCGCGTATGGCGTTGCCGCAAAATCGGCCGGCGGCGGCTCGCTGCTCGGAACGTAATCGAACGGCAGGCCGAAGTGCAGCATGATGCCGCCCAAATAACACGCCGGACCCGGCATACCGCCGTCGCCCAAGTAGCAGATTGTTTTCGGCATTAGGGCGCCTTCGTAAATAGCGGATGATACTGTTTCGGATTATAGAAATGGAACTCCAATTCGCGAAGATATTCGATCGCTCCGACCTTGCGTTGAATCGCCACGACCGCTTCGATCTGCTCCTGGCTGGCATAGGCTCGAATCCCGCTGAGTTTGGCTTCGAGCATGGCCGGCGGCGTTTCAATGCGGAGTTGCGGCGGCTCGGGGAAATCGCAGTAGCAGGCGAACTCGTAAACCTTCGGCACTTCGGCAATCGGCTTGCCGAGCTCGGGCCAGATTCCGCCTTGGGCGTGGAACAAGCTGATGAGCGTTTCCTCATGGACGATTTGATGGTCGGGATGCAGGTCGGCGCTGGTGGGTAAAAACACCCGATTCGGCCGAATTTGCCGCAAGGCATAGGTAACGGCGTTTTGAATTCCGCCGGCGCCTTCGATCACGGCGGGCTCGCCGCTCGCGGCAAAATGCCGCCCGCGATAGGCATTCAGATTGCAGTCGGGGCAGCCGATGAACCGCAATCGTTCGAGCGGAAGGCCCAGCGATTGATACGATTTTTCGGCTTCCGCCCGGCGAACCGCGGCGATTGTTTGGCGTTGTTCGGGCCGGCAATAGCCCATCTGGCCGTCGGTCACCACCAGGGCATGCACGTTGGCCCCTTCGGCCATGCCGACTTGAAACGTCAGCCCGGCGCCGATCACGATATCGTCATCGTGCGGCGAGACGAACATCCAGCATTCGTCCTTGCCTCGCCAATCGGTGAAAATCTCGGCGGGATTTTGCGTCGTAAACAGTTTGTCGCGCGTGCGGCGGGTGTAGGTGATGTTGGCGGACATGGGGAGGGATTAAGGATTGGAGATTGGGGATTGGAAAACCGTTTGCGGTTTCGCAAGGAAGTTTTCAGCGGTCAGTCTTCAGCAGTTTGCGTCCAGTGTTTTCACTGACCACTGACCACTGGCCACTAGTTCTTCACCCGATAAACTCGTTTCCGATCTTTCGGGCGCGTTCGGCCTTGTCGAGATTGATGCCGAGGGCGACGCCCACTTGCACCAAAATGTTCCAGCCAGCCAGCAATTGCAAAACCGTTTCGTAACCTTCGACCTTCGGAATGCGAATCGTCGGCAGCGCGGTTTCTCGATCGGCTACGGCGATGACGGTCATGCCGACGCCGTCGACCAGCGTCTTTTGGAACTTCTCGATTTCGGCAGGGAACGGATCGATGACCACGACCACCTCGTCGCGGCGCATGATCTCCTCGATGCCGTGAACCGCGTAGGTTCCTTCGAGATAATCGCTCTTCTTGTGCGTGATTTCGTTCGTTTTGAGCGTCAATTCCTCGGCCACGCCGTTGTTGCGGCCGGCAAAGTAAAGCACCGGGGCCTTGGCCAGCTTATCGACAATGGCCGGGTCCAATTCGGCTTCCAAAACTTCCTTCGCCTTTTCGGCCGCCGGGTTTTGATGGGCCGCGAGCGGCGAGGATTTTTCCCACTGACCGAGCAGCGACCGATAGAACAGCGCCTGCTCGACCACGCTCTTGGTGGCGGCCACGGCGTCTTCCTTGCCGCAACGAAGCGTGTAGCACTGATCGGCCACCTCTTCCAACGTGGAAGGACTGGTGGCCGTCAGACCGAACAACTTCATGTGGCCTTGCTTGCGAAGTTGCGTAAAGAGCGAAATCAGCTCTTTCGTCTTGCCGCTGTTGCTCGCGCCGAACACGGCGTAGTGGCCCAACTCGTATTCGTGCGACTGCCGGGCGCCCTCGGTCGTGATCGTCAGCGAGCATCCTATTTTCAGGGCCTCGTAGATCGTGTTCTTCGCCGGAAAAATGCGGCTGGAGCCTTCGCCCGTCAAAAACAGCCGGCCGGCGATCCGAATCACGTCGGCGGCCGCCCGCGAGGCGTCAAAATCGAACGCGCCGATCAAGGCCGGCGTTTCGAGCATCTCATGGACCAAGGCGAAATTCTTGTATTTCGGACTCTGAAGATTCATGTCGGACTTTTCCCAAATAGGACCTACGAAATGAGCGCGAACCAAACGATAGAACCGCTGAGTATAAATCGCGTTGCAAGGCGAAACAATGGGGTGCTGCATGAGGGTGTGGCAAGAAATTCTGGCAATGGTCATTCTGATCGCAGCGAAGAACCTCGCTGGAATTACGGAGGTTCTTCGCTGTGCTCAGAATGACAAGAAACGCGACAGCACATATACCCCTCGAATGGCGAGAAAACCGGGATGGCATCGTTATTGACATTCTGCTAGGTTGCTCGATCGATTCCGTCGCTGTCGAATGTTATCGGCGGCGGCACGTAGGTCGTCACCAGCAAGACAGCCGTAACTCGTTGTGGTGAAATGGGTTGCGGCAATTAAGGCCGTGCGGGGCCAACGAAATTTATGCCGTACCCTCGTTCATGGATGAACGTCGTTTTACCGGCAGTCGTGCTGGCGCTCCTGGCCGGCTGCCAATTTGCCGGCAGGCCGGGCGCGGCGCCCGCCGCCTTGACCGATTGTCGGCGATTGTCGCGGCAGGGCGTGGCGGCCTTGGAACGCGGGCAGCAACGCGAGGCTCAGGCGCTGTTGGCCAAGGCCGTGGCGGTTTGTCCCGTCGATGCTGAAGCAAGACGCCATTACGCCGAGGCGCTTTGGCATTGCGGAAGTCAAACCGAGGCCATTGCCCAACTGGAGGAAGCCGGTCGTTTGGAGGGCGATGACGCCACACTGTGGGCCCGCTTGGCTGAAATGCAATTGGCGGCCGGCCAGGTGGAAACCGCCCGGCAAAACGCCGAAAAGGCAATCAAACTCGATCCGAAACTGCCCGACGCCATTGCGGTTCACGGCGGCGTGATGCAGCAAACCGGCAAGCCCGAGGAGGCATTGGCCGATTATCTCCGGGCGTTGGGCTATGC
>CAZWNM010000398.1:0-3523 GCA_964635765.1 uncultured Planctomycetaceae bacterium
GCGCTGGTAAGCCCCTTTCCTAGGGAGCTGACAACCCCGCCGGTCACGAAAATATGCTTGGTCATGATGAAAAGCCGTTTGGTTGAAGAATCCGTCCAGAAAATTTCCATTCCCGGAAAGAAACTATTGTAGAACGGCGCCGGAAAATGGGGAAGGTGGGCCCAAAGATTCCGAACCCGCTGATTTTCAGCGAAAAGAGTGGTAAAATACCGCTCATCATGTATCTCGGCTACAACACCAACGGGCTTGCCCATCACGACCTGTTCGACGCAGTCGCCCTTTTGGCCGAAATCGGCTATCGCGGCGTGGCGATTACGATCGACCACAACGCCCTGTCGCCGAACGATCCAAACACAAAACAGCAAATCACGCGGCTGCAAAAAATACTAAAACAGTCCGAAATGCGGTCGGTCATCGAAACCGGGGCGAGATTTTTGCTCGATCCAAAATTAAAACACGAGCCGACGCTGCTTTCCGAATCGCCGCGCCGCCGCATCGATTTTTACAAATACGCCGTCGATTGCGCCGCCGAACTCGGCAGCGATTGCGTGTCGATCTGGTCCGGCGCGCCGCCCGATAACGTCAGTTCGCAATCGGCGATGAATCAGCTCGTCGAAGGGCTGCACGAAATGCTCGAATACGCAGCCGCCCAATCTCCAAAAGTCATGATTGCCTTCGAGCCGGAGCCGGGCATGTTCATCGATAGCATGGCGATGTATGAAAAATTGCTCGCGCACATCGATGCGCCGAACTTCCGGCTGACGCTCGACATCGGCCATTTGCAGTGTCAAGGCGAGACGCCGATCCCGGCCTTGGTTCGCCGTTGGGCTTCGCGGTTGGCCAACGTGCATATCGAAGACATGCGGCGCGGCACGCACGAGCATCTGATGTTCGGCGAGGGCGAGATCGATTTTCCGCCGATCCTCCAGGCGCTCGGCGAATCCGGCTATGCCGGCGGCGTTTTCGTCGAGCTAAGCCGTCACAGCCGCGAAGCCCCCACGGCTGCCCAAAAGGCGTTCGAGTTTTTGCGGCCGTTGGTTTGATTCGCGGGTCATGCATGCCGTGCATGGCTGTTAGCCCCCGTCGGCGGGCAAGCGGGCCAGCACGGGCAGCTTCAGCGTCACTTGCGTGCCGCGGCCCGGCTCGCTTTGCAATATAATGTTCCCGTTGTGCCCTTCGATGATCTTGCGAACCGTCGGCAGACCGAGTCCGCTGCCGCCGCGCTTCGTGGTGAAAAAAGTCTCGAACACTTTCTCGCCCGTCTCTGGGTCGATGCCGCAGCCGGTGTCGATCAGATCGAGCGCGACGCCGTCGCCGGTGGCGTAGGTGCGAACGACGAGTTGCCCGCCCTTGGGCATCGCTTGTTCGGCGTTAAGCATCAGGTTCAACAGCGCGCCGTGAAACGCCTCGCGGTCCAACAGCACGATGGGCAAGTTGCCCATCAGATAATCGGCAATCTCGACGCCCGACTGCGCCGCCTTCGGACGATAAAAATCGAGCACCTGCTGCACGACGGCGTTCAAATCGCTCGGCTGGAGATTCAAGCGATGGGCCTTGGCGAATTGCAGGAAATTATCGAGCACGTCTTGCAGCCGCTGGCATTCGCGGAGCATGAGGTCGATTTTTTTCATCGCCCGGCGTTCGCGCGGCGCGTCGGAATCGTGGAAATCTTCCGCCAGAAGTTCCATGTTCATGCGGATGGTCGAGAGCGGATTTTTGATTTCGTGGGCGAGCCCTCCGGCCAGCCGCGCGATTTCCGTGTATTGATCGACCAGACGCTGATGGAGATCATCGTTAGACATAAAATGGATTGTATCGAGCAGAGGCGAAAACACAACCGGCGGTGATCTTGGAAATGTGGCATTTTGCCTTTGTGCAAGGTGTTTTTTTAGGGCCATTCAGAGATCGTCCGCCTTTCGCTTGACCGATCCCCCACGCCGGAGTATATTTACGGTAGAGATGCACTGCCAAAAAAACGAGGAAATGCCGTGACGCATTTAGACGCCAGCCAAGCCTATCACGATTTTGCCGACGCCTTGGATCGCGTAACGCTCGGCAAGGAGCGGATCGTTTTGCAGCGCGACGGCCGAGACGTAGCGGCGCTCATTCCGATCGAAGACCTTTCGCAATTGGAAACGGACGAAGACAAAGCGGATGTCGCCGCCGCCACGGTTGCCGAAGCCGAAGCCGCCGCAAACGGCCAGTCGCCAATTCCGTGGCGAGAAGGTCGCGAGCAGTTGGGACTATAAGAACGTGGGCACGGCAAAATACACCGTCGAGATTCTGCCTCGTGCCTTGCATGATCTTCAATCGCTCCCGCGAGATGTGCGCGACGGTTCAGGGCACGTTTGCTCCGCTGGCACATTTGCTTCATCTGGCAAGCCGTCATTCTGAACGCAGCGAAGAATCTCGTTTGAACTTTTTCATCAAAAACGACTTTTTCACCATCGCGCGAGGAGTTTTTCACCAAAAACGACTTTTTCATTGTTCACCGCTTGAATACCCCGGTGAAAAAGTTACGGCGAGTTGAACAATTGCAACCGCTTGTGTATCAAAGAGTTCCGGCAACTCGTTTTTTCGCAATTTGTCATGCTCCTTTGGGTGGCATGTTGAATAATTCCCTCTTTTGGGTTGTGTGAATCGCGTTGTTTTTCGCTTGTTCGCGGGCCGGATAGTCGTTGCCAATTCTTTTAACACATTGCCGTGTCGGTTTCAATCCAATATATTGGGCCAAGGCATCCAAAATGGCAATAATTCGGTATTGCGCCCCAGGAATGCCGGAATCAGCCAACAGTACGCCGAAAATCAGACCTCACTTTGCCTTGCTTTCAAATTCCTTGACCTTTTCTTCGACCTTCTGCTCCGCCTTCTTGATATCCGATTTCCATTTTTCCTTGTCCGCCGACACGTTGACGTTGCCCTTGTTGCCCTCGGTGTCGCTCAGGGACACAAAGTCGTTGACCTTGCTAAACTTCGTTTTCTTCCCGTTTGAGTCCTTAAAGATTGCCGTCTCGCAATCGAATGTCACATCATAGGTCTCAGCCACCGCCGTGCCAAAGACCGTGGCTTCGACCAGCAATCTCCCGTCGTCGAGGAATCTCCATTTCCCCTTGACCCAGTCGAGGCCACTACGGCGCATCGCAGAACCGTCGTTAAAGAACTCGTATGCACTCCGGCCATTAGCGTCAATCGCTTGCCACTTTCCAACGATCTTGGAAGAGGGGCGCGAGCAGCCGCCAAATGAAACGATCAAAACGCACAAGCAAAAAGCTGTAACGAGTCGAGGCATAGCAAATCTCCTTGGAAATGGTTCGTGTCAAAGCCCCTAGCTTTTAGTGCTGTCCATTATAGCGAGTCCACATCCAGCCCGGCAAGCGGAGGGCTATTGGGCTGATTGCAGCCCAAAAGGTCACGCTGACCTTTTGGAAATTGTGGACTGCGATTCAAAGCTATCGGTCGGCAGGGACGCTAAGGGCCTATCCCAAAACTGAACTAAAAGTCGCCGCTAGGCGTAGAACATGAT
>CAZWNM010000399.1:0-3522 GCA_964635765.1 uncultured Planctomycetaceae bacterium
AACTACGACAAGGTGATCGCCGATTGCACCGAGGCCATCCGCCTCGATCCGAAATTAGACCTGGCATACGAACTCCGAGGCCTTGCCTACGGGAGCAAGGGCGAGTATGACAAGGCAATCGCCGACTATACCGAAGCCATCCGGCTTGATCCGAAATTCGCCCTGACGTACCATAACCGTGGCCTTGCCTACGAGAGCAAGGGCGACCACGACAAGGCGGAAGCGGACTTTGCCGAGGCCAAGAGACTCGGGTTCACTGGAAAATAAAAGGCAGAGCGACTGGACATCGGATGAAGCGAAAACGGAAGGTTGCAGTAGTTGAACATTTTCAGGCAACGGCTAGACGGCTGGTCCGCGCCGCACGGTTCGGCCGGCTTTCGGTATAATCACAGAATCGGGAAGGCCGTCGGTGTTGCAACCGCCCAGCCAAGCGGCGTAGAGGGAGCAAAAGCGGACGTTACTGAGTTTAAGCAAATCAGCGGCCTTTGGCACTAACCCAAGGAAAGAGGTTTGATACGATGCCCGGGAAACAAGAACGTAAGAATCAGATCATCGTTGGAATTATGGCGCTGTTTGTCGCCTCCATCACCTACTGTCCCCACCACGTCAAGTATTCGACGGGTGGTGGTTCATCCTCTTACGGTTACGGGGTAAGTAGCACATATTCCACAACCGAAATTGACCGCGTCCAATACGCCTGGATTTGGGACGCGCCGGAAAGTTCTAGCCTTGAGTTCGGCAGATTGGCTGTGACCTGGATGGCGATAGCGGTCGTAGGTGCCGGTGCTCTTTACCTAAACCGCAACTCCGAAGATTAGCACGACTATCGGGACGGCCGTTTGATCGACGGCCAAGCGGCTCAAGCCGGTGCGGCGGTTCGCCTTTCTCGCCGACCGGCTCGGGTCGGCCCGTGCAACGAAAGGCAAAATTATGGCTACTGATCGTGAATCTCTTCTTAGGTATAGAAGTGCGGCATTGCGGTGCAACGAATCCGCCCAAAATGTCTTAGCGGCGTTTTCAGCGAAAGACGCATTTCCCAATCAAGAGGCGGAGACAGCCTTTCGTAATAGCTGGACGATAGAACTAGACAAAGCCGCTGATGAATGGCAAACGGCCGGTTGTATCACAACACTCGCCAACGGCGACCACGTATGTGAGACGGTCAAGATTGCCGTTGGGCTTTCGGCAACGCCGATCTTGGTGGGCCGATTCTCATTTCTCACAGCGCATGAAGCGGTCGGCTACTACACTAAATATGCACGCGATTATCTGATGGGTGAACGCGCTGAATTGTCAAGCATAGAAGACCTGCACGCACAAATTGAGGGAGAATATCTCAAAGCCCTTAACTCGCTAGAGGAAGGCGAAAAAGACAAACAGGATGGGCCGTGGTCAAAACCCGACGGCCCAATACAATGGGCCAAAAAGTTCGGCTTCTCTACCACTACGCTGAATCGTCGGTTTAAGGATGGCAAGATTCGGTACAAAAAACTATCGTCGAAAAGCTACTGCATCCACGTCGATGACGTTCCAAAGTAGCCGACGGCGTTAAGTTTTTCTCCGCAGTAGTGGGCAGTTCTCAGCAGTTGTCCGCAAGGGCCTCTTCTTCGCATTGTATGTTTCTTTTTCCGCGATATAAACGGAAAAATGAACACTACAAAATCACTTATTGATGCAAACGACGCGGCGGAAATTCTGCTCCTCACCGCGCGGCGTGTTCGCACATTGGCTCGCGACGGCCAATTGCCGCATATCGTTTTGCCGGGTGGCGAAATTCGTTTTGACATCGCCGACCTGACGCGGTTTATTGAATCGCACAAACAGCCGGCGGCGGAAAGGGGCGAAAAATGAAACGCCCTCTTGAAAAGGCCCAGAGCGTCGGCGGTTCGATCCGAGCCGACGAAGTTTTGCCCTTGGCAGAGTTTTGCAGACGGCTACGGATTGGCCGCAAGACTTGGTACACGATGAAAGCCGCCGGGCTGCGGTCATGCGAAATTGGCAAACAACGGTACATCGTTGGCCGTGATGCGGTTGACTTTTTCGCCACATTGGCCGAAAGGCAGGGAGGCGACGATGTTGACTTGTGAAAAACAAGCGGGCTTGATGTTGGCCGAGCGGCTAGGGTTGAAAATTATCGGCACGGAAGCGGACAAGGTTATGGTGGCGTGCCCGTTTTGCGATTCGCACGATGCGGGCCGGGTGTTTCCAGAGGGCAACTATTGGTGTCATTCGTGCCAAAAAGCCCTGAACGCTTTCGACCTCTGTAAAGTTACGCTTGGCGACCACAAGGCGGCAATCGAGGCGATGGTGGCCGTCGGCCGGTTCGAGCCGACAAACGGAAACGGGAACGGCAATGGAAAACCTTTGGCCCCCGTGTCCGGCGAAAACATTCTTGAAACCATCGCACGACTAAAGGGCGTCACGCCCGATGGGTTTCTCACCTATGGAGCCACCGTGCAAGGGCAGGCCATTTCCTTCCCGATGTATGACGGCGACGGCGAGCAATGTTCCACCTTCACGCTGGACGCCAGCGGCGGCAAGGGATTGTATGCGAAAGCCAAGCCGGTCGGCATATTTCTGCCCGGCCACAAACCACAGCCCGGCGAAACGTGGCACATTGTTGAGGGAGTGAAAGACGCGGCGGCATTGTATGGGCTTGGATGGTTAGCGGCTGGTTTGCCGAACTCGACATTGAATCTAAAGTTTGCCGAGTTGTTTCGTGGCGTGGACGTGGTGGTAGTGCCCGACGGCGACACGGCCGGGCAGAATGGGGCAACGAAAACGGCGGCGAATCTTGCGGGCATTGCCAAGTCAGTGAAAGTTGCACACTTGCCCGTGGAAGTAGTGGCAAGCAAGGGCCAGGACGTGCGCGACGTTCTGCGCGACCAGGGCGAAGAGGCAGTTAGAAAGGCGATTGACGAAGCTGAGGCCGTGGGCGTGGGCGTCGGCCACGGAATCGACTACGGTTTGCGTACTTGTGCCGACCTTGTTACCGCACAATTCGACATCCGTTTTCATATCGAGGGAATCATGGCAGCCGGGCAACCACTTGTCATTGCCGGGCCGCAAAAAGCCCTGAAAACATCCATCGCACTCGATATGGCTTTTTCGCTTGCGACGGCCGGGCACTTCCTTGGACGTTTTAAGGTGCCCGAGGCGGTATCCGTCGGTTTTATGAGCGGCGAATCGGGCTTGCCGACTTTGGCCGAAACCGTCCGCCGCATCGCACGGGCAGCGGGCCACGATCCGGCGGGGGTTCGCAATCTGATTATCTCTGACCGCGTGCCCCAGATCGGCAGCCTAGACCACTTGGCCGCAATCGACGCCGTAATTCAAGAACATGCCTTGGAGGTTTTTATCATCGACCCCGTTTTCATGGCGATGGATGGGGCCGACGCCGGCAATCTGTTTATTCAAGGGCAGTTATTGCGCCGGGTGAGTGAACTATGTCAAGAACGCGGTTGCACGTTTGTATAGCGACAATTAGTTTTCCGGTCTGACGACAATTAGAATTCCCGGTTG
>CAZWNM010000400.1:0-3521 GCA_964635765.1 uncultured Planctomycetaceae bacterium
CGACCGCCGGCGGACATCAGACCAACCCCGACCAGGCCGGCGCGCCGCCGCCGCCCAAGGCGGATTCCGCCGACGCGGCGAATCTCGAATACGCCAAACGTCAAACCGAATTGGCCTTGGAGCATTTGCGCGATCAAATGCAAAAAGACAATTCCGACCTGCTCCAAAAACTTGGCTGGACGAAGGATGACGCCCAGCGTTTCCTCGAACGTTGGGAATCGATGAAACGAGCGGCGGGCAACGAAGGCAGCGACAGCACGGCGAAGCGGCGATTCGAGAATGCGATTCGGAATCTCGGCCTGCAACATCGCGGCGTCGAGTTGAAACGCGGCGACGTGCCGCTCGACAAGCCGGATCGTCAGCGCAACGCCGCGCGGTTTGCGCCGCCGTCCGATTGGCAACAACAATACGACGCTTTCAAACGCGGCGTCGCCGGCGAAAGCCGGTCTGAAACCGGCGACGGGAAATAATCGTCACCCGTTCACATCCAAGAGATTCCCGCTCCGTCGGGTCGGGTCGTTGCTCCGCGGCGAGTGGTGCGGGGCGTTTTCGTCGGGCAAGGGGCGATCTTTCCACGAACGCCGGCCGTCGGCATCGCGGTCCGACGCCGCAAAATCCTCGCCGTCCGGCTCATCGACGCCCGCCGCTGCCGCCGCCCGACGTTCCCCATGCAACTGCCGCCGCTGAACGCCGACCTCCGCGGCAACGCGGTCAGCCTCAGCCCCCTTCGCCTGGGCGGGCGGCAAACCTGCCACGCCAGTCGTATTTCCGAGTGAAACAATGCTCATAAAGCCGCTTTCAGGGCAAGAAACGGGATAATTGGGGACAATAACCGGTTTTGGACCGCGTGGCAATGCCACCGAAAAAAGCCGTCTTGTGTCGAATTTATCAAATCGGTATTCTGATGGCGCGGCAAGGAGAAATTATGGAGAATTTTATCCGTCCGTACCGTCGCTACGCGCGGAAATCGTGACGCCGGTCGATGGCCACCTGATCGACGCCGTGGTTTTTTAATGTCACCATGAAAAGGAAAAACGATTCCCGCGGATGGGAAAACAAGGACGTTTTCCCGTTGCGACATGCGCGAAAAACCTCGACGGGTGCGTCGGAAAGTTGATCGCGGGCACTGCACCTCGCACGGGCGCATGGAAGCGCCTGAGGTGAGTGTCTTTTCATCGCCGGCTCCGCCATTGGGCGAGGGCGGGCAACCAAAACATGCGTTAAGGAAAAAATGCCCGAACCCTCATCGGTACACGTGCCCGTGCTTTTAGAGCAGGTCGTCGCGTGGCTGCAACCGCGGCCGGGCATGGTGCTGGTCGATGGCACCTTGGGCGGCGGCGGCCACACCCGCGTGTTGGCCGACGCGGTTGGAAAAGATGGTTTAGTGATCGGTCTCGACCGCGATCCGGCGGCCGTCGATGCCGCATCGGACCAGTTGCGAAGTCTGCCGGTTCGGGCGATCCAATCGAACTTTTGCGACTTGCCCGAGGTGCTGGCGGAATTAGAAATCGAACGAGTGGATGGCGTCCTGTTGGACCTTGGCATTTCGAGCGATCAGTTGGCCGACCGAAGCCGCGGCTTCAGTTTTTCGGCCGACGGCCCGCTCGACTTGCGAATGAATCCGATGTCGGGCGAGCCGGCCAAACGGCTGATTAACCGATTGAGCGTGGAACATTTAACCCTGTTGATTTCGCGTTACGGCGAGGAGCGATACAGTCCGAGAATTGCCCGAGCG
Organism: uncultured Planctomycetaceae bacterium; assembly: GCA_964635765.1. Taxonomy (GTDB): domain Bacteria; phylum Planctomycetota; class Planctomycetia; order Pirellulales; family Thermoguttaceae. The sequence continues at coordinate 1,736 of CAZWNM010000400.1, forward strand.
ATCGTCGAGCGGCGGCGCGACCATCCGATTGAAACGGCGGCCGAACTGGCCGAGTTGATCCGCGGCGTCATGCCGAAACTGCCCGGCGGCTCGCGGATCGACCCCGCCACGCGAACGTTTCAGGCGTTGCGAATCGTGGTGAACGATGAATTGAAATCGCTGGAAATCGCATTGCGGCGAATTCCCGATTGCCTGAAGCCGGGCGGACGCATGGCGGTCATTAGTTTTCATTCGCTGGAAGATCGGCGGGTGAAGGAGGCGTTTCGCGGTGACCAGCGGCTCCGTGTGTTGACGCGGCGGCCCGTTTGCCCCGACGAAAAAGAGATGGACGAGAATCCGCGGTCGCGCAGCGCCAAGCTGCGTGTGGCCGAACGAGTATAAGAGCCGAACGATCCAAAAATTGCATTCCGGTCAAGGAGGGTTTGAAATGGGCCAGGACGAAAAAAGAGACGAACGAAAATTCGAGCAGGCTGAAAAGGCGACAAAAACCGTCAATCCGGCGAAATTGGGCCGAGAGGCCAAAATCGGCGCTATGGTCATTTTGACGTTGCTGCTGGGGCTCGGCATCGCCATCGGCGTGCGATTCATGCATAAAAAGACCGATCTGGTCGGCAAGCAGGACGCCGAAACGTCGACGCCGCCCACGCCGCCGAAGAAAGACCTGTTGTTTGGCAACGACGATTTCAAGTCAAAGCCGACCGCCGGCAATGCGTCGGCCGCGCCCAAATGGAAACACCCGGACAACAATCCGGAGCCGAAGCGGCTCGGCGATTTAAGCGGTTTGCCGGCCCCGATGCCGCCTCAGCCGCCCGTCGCCCGCGAATTGGAAACTCCGAAATCGCCGGGCCGGCACGATCCTTTCGCCTCCGACCCCTCGCCGGCTCACAACGGCAGCACGATGACGCCGGACCGCGACCAAAACGTATTGCGGCGGGCATCGGCCGACGCCGGGATGACATCGAGCCGCGAGGCGCCGAGGTATAATCATTATGGCGACTCGGTTGCAGAGGCGGATTCACTCCCGCGCAGCTCCTACGCGACGGCGTCGAGCCACAACATGCCCCCTGCCCCGCCCGCGACGATTTCGTCTTACGACAATTCTCGTTACGGCAACAACAGCGAACAGTCTCGCCCGGCGTATGGCAGCGGCTCAACTTATGGCGGCGGCTCGGCCTATGAGAGCAACGTCGTCTCGCGTCCTTTCTACGGCAATCCGCCGCGGCGTGAGGAAGGCAAGTATGAAGTGCAGCCGAACGACAGCTATACGGCGATTTCGCAAAAAGTGTACGGCACCGACGCCTATTTCAAGGCCCTGGTCGAATACAACCGGAGCAAGGGCAAGGGCGACGAGCAGTTGAAGCCCGGCGCGATGGTTTTCACGCCGCCGACTTACGAACTTCAACAGGCGTATCCCGATTTGTGTCCGAAGGCGGGCCGGCACGATCCGATGCAAAATCAAACGTCGTTGGCCAGCACGCACGGTTCATACCGCAGCAGCGGGCGGACGTACACCGTAACCGAGGGCGACACGTTGTTCACCATCGCCCGGTATGAACTTGGCAAGGCGTCGCGTTGGGCCGAAATCTACGACCTAAACCGCGACCTCTTGGGCAAGGATTACAACTACCTGCGACCCGGCACACGTCTGGCGCTGCCCGAGGGCGAGCGTGCCGATTCCGTTGCGCGTCAGCCCGGCGACGGATACCAGAGGTAGGGGGGATTGGAAATTAGGGATTGGGGGTTGGGGATTGGGGGGGCGGTAGCTCTGCCCCGGGGAGTTTTTCTT
>CAZWNM010000401.1:0-3499 GCA_964635765.1 uncultured Planctomycetaceae bacterium
CCTCCACCTCCGTCCGCCCGTCACGCGGGGGTGGTGTTCACCGGACGCTCACGTTTCAGTCACGCTCAGCGCCGGAAAAGACTCCCGACCCCTTTGAATTCCTCCCGAGCCGATATTACGTCGTTCTATTTTCAACGTCAACTTTCTGGCATTGTCTTTTTGCTCCTCAAATACAACCTCTAGCAAGATTGGAATGGAGGTGTCAATTACCACAACAACTGCTTCGTTACCCTCCTGCTGCCGCGCAGCAAAAACGTCGATATGATCGTTGCCACCCTCAGCGTGCAATCCAAGATACTTCCTTCCGTCGATGGTAGGACTGCGGCTCTGAACTCTTGCTGGAAATACTACCCGTGTTTGACGCTTGGCGTCGTCACGAACTGTGCGTGTCGCACCGCCACCAAGTTGGACGGACGCCACGCTGCCAGACGACACCGTGACCCTTATGATCGGCATTGAGGCACTAGGGCGGCTACAAGACGCTATGCTCACCATCGAAGCACAAAGGATGATCGTTGCCATCTTCTCTATCATAAACCGCTCCCTTCCCCCGCCCTTGAGAATGCAAAGGGGTCGGGAGTCTTTTCCGGGGACAAAGGGCACATTCTACTTTTTGACGGTATGCGCGCGTGATAGACGTTGGTGGTGTTACCCACGCGCTAACTAACCCCGCGCTACTTAACCTCGCGCCCACGGGTTAATGAACCCGGTATGCCGCGCTAATCAACCTCATGTTACCATGACGTTACGTCTTTTCTCGGGCCCTCACCGAATTCCATAAACTCTTGTTGCGAAACGACATACAACCGCTGCACGACCGCAGGGCGGCGCCGTGACCCATTTCGCACACTTTTCCGAAAAAATCGCCTTTCGAAAAAACGCCCGATTGTTCGCCGTAACATGCTGTGCCGCATCATGTTCCGTCGCAAACGCCACACATATTATTGAACATCCCCACTTTGTAGTGGAACGCTGACGTCGGCCATTATACCAGCCGTAAGTTCTTATCTGAAGGCACGTTATTGGTCACCGGCCAAAAAAGAAATAAAAGCGGCGCCGGCGCGAGTCGGGCGTTTATTCAAAATTCGTTCGGAAAATGACCGGCCCGTTGCCCATTTGCGTGCGATTTTTGTTTTTTGTGTTCGTTACAGTTCGATTCTCCGTCCCTCTTCCTGGCTTTGGCGGCCGGCGCGGAGGATGTCGAGGGCGAGATAGGCGTCTTCCAAATCGGTTGTGCGGCGGACGAGGCTCGTGACGGAACGGTAGAATTGCGTCAACAGCCGTTCGCCGACCGGCCGTTCGCTGTCGAGCGATTCCTGATGCCGGCCGGCGTCGTCGAACCACGCGAGCGTGGAAGGCAGATCGACGAACGCGATTCCCTTCACGCAGGAGATTTGCATTTCGGCCAGCGGCCGGTAGGAAATGGCTTCGTGCCATTGCGGCGGAATGTAGCGGCCGGCGCTGATCTGCGCGATCGTGCCGGTGGCCGGCTTTCCGGGCGGCGAGAAATCGAGCGTCAACATGCGGTAGTCTTCCTGCGGATCGTCGCCGGTGCGATGAATGACGCCGGTGACGTACGTTGGGCGAGCGTCGGCCACATAGCGGCACCAATCGACCAGCCCGATGATGTGCTGGAAGGTGGGCGGCGAAGTTTCGGCGTTGACGCACGGCGCATCGCCGACGGAGCGTTGGTGGCAGAAGATCAACCGCGGCGCGCCGAGGCTCGTGGCGATGAGTTCCTTCAGTCGAAGCGTGGAGGGGGCGTGGCGTTTCGGAAATTCGGCCGCGAAGGCGATGCCCGACTCTTCCACGCGGCGTTTGACCAGGTTCGCCTCGTCGGCGTCGAGGTCCAAGCCGACGGCGCAATAAACGGCTTTGCGCGCATCGCAGGCGGCGAGGATCGGCAGGGTTTTGAACCACTGCGGCGCGAGGACGAGAATGGCGTCGACGTCTTCTCGGCCGACGAGCGCGTGGTAGCCACCGACGACGTCGGCGTTGAACTCGGCGGCCGCCTGTTCGGCGCGATGTTGGACGGGATCGCAGATGGCGCGGACCTCGTAGCGGTCGGCCAACGCCCTTAGCGCCGGCGCGTGTCGCATTTGCCAAACCTCGCCTAGGCCGATCAGACCGACTCGGAGTTTCATGATGGAACCTGCGTTCGGTTTTTACAGATGTCTACGGTTTTTTCGAGTCGGCCGGCTTGGAAACAATTCGCTCTTTAACAAGTACGGGTGCCGCGTCCGGGTCCGTTTCCTTGGTCGCCGTTCGATAGCGATGGTCGTCGGGCGATTCGCGGTTGTCAAAAACGGTGTCGAGGCACTCCAATTCGTAACTGCGGCTGTATTTTCCAAGGAGGCTATACAAATGATTGAAAACGATCATGTCGCGCGGACGCGAGGCCAGGGTCGTGCGTCGCAGGATCAGCCAGCGCGCCGTATCGGCGGGCGTCAAGTCCTCGCCCGTCAGGCCGCCGACGACCCGCAAGTTCGTATAAAACTTGATCGGCATGTCGCCGTAACTGATCGCCACAACATCGTCGGGATTCGCGTGCTTGTTCAGGTATGTGGCGATCGCTTCCGCCGGCGTGTAAAGATGATGTGTGATTTCATAGACATAATCGTGCATCGGGCTTGCGATTAGGATCATCGCCAACATGATAATGCCGAAACTGATCCGCAGACGCATGGCCGCCTCGAGAATTCGAGCCGCAAGAATGCAGAGCACGGGCACGAGCGGCGCCACGTAGCGGAAGAAATAGTTCGGCGTCGCCAAGACCAACGTGACAACGCCGATCGCCGTAATCAACAACAAAAACAGGCTGTTTCGCCATGTGGCGGCGTCCGGCCAAGGGAATCGTTTCCCCAACCGCTTTTGGAACAGTCCGGCAATTGCAAGGACGGGCAATACCACAAGGAGAATCAGCGGGAAAACATGAACGCACAGTTTTCCGGAATACAGGAATATCGAGGCGAGGTAAGGCATGCGTCGCACGGAGTCTCGATATACGGCGGCGTTGCCGGGCCAAAAATACCACGCCAACCACGGCAGAACTAATAGAAACGAAAGGGCCGACCACGATAGGATGGCCAAGAAACGGTCACGGTGAAAAATCGCCGCATGAATCAAAACGGCCGCGAGCAACATGCCCCAATACACGTAAAAGGCGTGGAACAGAAGCACGGCCGCGAAGACGAACCAGAACGCCGCCCAGGGTTTGCGCTGCGTCAAACGATAGTAGGCCCAAAGCCCCAGTAGCATGAAAAAAGTGCATGCGCTGTAATAGCGGCACTGACGCGACAAAATTAAAAACGGCACATTGACGGCCAACAGAAACGCCGCCAACGCCGCCGCGCGGCGGCTTTGCCAAACCGCTCGGGCGAAATAATACGTAAGCGGAATCGTGGCCAATCCCAAAAGGGCACAGGGAAATCGGGCGGCAAACGTGTTCACGCCGAAAATCGCAAAACTGCCGGCCACCAGATAAAACGACAGCCACGTA
>CAZWNM010000402.1:0-3482 GCA_964635765.1 uncultured Planctomycetaceae bacterium
TGCAACGTGCCGAACACGACGTGGCCCGTTTCGGCCGCCGTGATCGCCGCCTCGATCGTTTCCAAGTCGCGCATTTCGCCGACGAGAATCACGTCGGGGTCTTGCCGCAACGCACGCCGAATGGCCTCGGCGAACGAAGGCACGTCCACCCCGACTTCACGCTGATTCACCGTCGATTTTTGATGCACATGATAAAACTCGATCGGGTCTTCGACCGTGATGATGTGGTGGTCGAAATTCTTGTTGATATAGTCGATCACCGCCGCCAAGGTGGTCGTCTTGCCGGAACCCGTCGGCCCGGTGACCAAAATCAAACCGCGCGGCCGAGTGCACAACTCGGCCAAAACCGGCGGAGTTCCCAATTCCTTGAAATTCTGCAGTCGGGCGGGAATCAACCGCAAAACCATGCCCACGCAGCTCTTTTGCTTGAAAATCGACACGCGGAATCGGCCCATGTCGCCGAAGGCAAAACCGAAGTCGCTGCCGCCGACCTCCTGCAATTCTTGCTGACACCGTTCCGGCGCGATGCTTTTCATCAAGGCAACGGTGTCTTCGGCGTCCAACGTCTTCGTTTCCAGCCGAATCAGACGGCCGTGGACGCGGATGACCGGCGGTTGCCCCACGGAAATATGCAAGTCGCTTGCATCGCGGTTGACGACCGTTTGCAACAGTTTGTCGATCTGAATTGATGCCATTTTAGAAATTCGCCGTTAGACCAACAGAGGATACATTCCGACGCCGAGAGTGAAGGGGCCTCTTCCGTCACTCGTGTTCCGTAGGCGTCGGGGCCTTATTGCACCTTGCGGCACAAAGATTATTTCCAGTTGCAGCCCGAGGGCCAACTATTTTGACAATTAGTCGCCTTCGGCGCGCTTCGCCGTGCGCAAGACCTCTTCCAAGGTGGTGACGCCGCGACACACTTTGTCGATGCCGTCCCAGTACAATGTCTTCATTCCCTCGCCGATTGCCGCGCGCCGGATGTGGTCGGTCGGAGCGGCGTTGAAGGCCAATTCCCGAATCTTGGGCGACATCATCATCAGTTCATAAATACCCAACCGCCCACGAAACCCGCCGCCACCGCAGTTTCCGCAGCCAGTTCCCTTGGTGAACGTCGCCTTGGCCGCCATTTCGGGTGGTATGCCTGCGGCCTCAATCAAAGACTCAGGCGGACTGTACGGATGCTTGCATTTTTGGCAAACGACGCGGACCAAACGCTGGGCCATGATGGCGACGACGCTGCTGGAGACCAAATATGACTGGACCCCCATATCGATCAAACGTGTAATAGCGCTGGGCGCATCGTTCGTATGTAACGTACTGAAAACCAAGTGTCCAGTCAGAGATGCTTGAATTCCCATTTGGGCCGTCTCGAGATCACGCATCTCACCAACCAAAATCACGTTCGGCGCCTGTCGCAACATCGCGCGAATCACACGCGCAAAATCCAGCCCAATGTCGTGCCGAATCTCCACCTGATTCACGCCAGGCAGGTAGTACTCCACCGGGTCTTCCGCCGTTATAATCTTCCTCTCCGGCGTATTCAGCTCATTTAACGCCGCGTAAAGCGACGTCGTTTTCCCCGATCCCGTCGGTCCCGTCACCAAAATAATCCCGTTCGGCCGCTTAATTAGATTCTCGACTTTGGCGTAGTCCTCTTCGGAAAAACCCAACTGACGCAGACCAACCTTGATGCTGTCCTTGTCCAAAATCCGCATGACCACCGACTGCCCGTGACTGGTCGGAATCACGCTCACGCGAAGGTCCAAATCCTTCTCGCCCACCGTCACCTTGATTCGACCGTCTTGCGTGCGCCGGCGTTCGGCAATGTCGAGTCTGGAGAGGATTTTAATGCGGGAAAGAATGGCGCCCAATAGCCTTTTGGGGGGGCTGTCGCGCTCAATCAGCACGCCGTCAATGCGGTAGCGCACCCGAATGCGGTCTTCAAACGGCTCGATGTGGATGTCCGAAGCCCGGAGTTGCACCGCCTCGGAAATAATCAATTGCACGAGGCGAACCACCGGCGCGCTGCTCTCATCGACCTCTTCCTCGCCGGATTCGTCCTCTTGAAGGGTTTCGGTGAAGTCGATGGCCGTATCGGTAAACTCTTGCAGCATCGAGTCGGCACTTTCGCCGACCGTCTGGCCGTAATGGCGGTTGATGGCGTCGAGAATCGCCTCGCGCGGGGCCAACGCAATTTCGATCTGCCGATTCAGAATGAACCGTAGTTTGTCGAATGCTTCGTAGTCCATCGGGTCGCTGACCACGACCGTCAACTTGCCGTCCGATTCCGTCAGCGGCATGGCGACGTTTTCGCGGGCGACCGATTCCGGGACGAGTTCCACCACCGATGGGGGGACTGCAATTTCATTCAGGTTGACGTAGTCGAGGCCGTGCTGCTCGGCCATCGCCCGCATCACCTCTTCGCCGGTGGCGTAGCCGAGTTTCGGCAGGGTCTCGGCCAGGCTGACGGCCGAGTCGGCGGCCATTTGTTGAGCTTCCGCCAACTGTTCGGGGCTGATGATCCCCTTGCGGACGAGAATTTCCGTGTAGTCGCTCTTGCGTTTAGCCATATTATTCCGTGTAAATTCAGCAAAACTGCCTATATCTACCTAGATTAACTGCCGGCGTCGAAAAAGTCAACTTAGTGCCAGCGGAGGGGGCGATAATTAGCCCTTCGGGCTAAAAAAACACGCCGTTTGGGATGATTGGAAAAACAGAACCATACTAGCGTAGATTTGGATTGGAATCCGTTTACGCCGGGTTGGAACGGCGGGAAAATCATTGGATTGTCGGCTAGCCGCCGAGGTGGGCCGCTTGCAGCGCGAAACCAATTGCCGCCCCGCCAAGCACCAACCATGCCGAGTTCACGCGGAAACGAACGAGCAAAATCGCCGCCGCGGTCGTCAGCAGTGCGGTCGGAAGATCGACGATTGCCGCACGACCGAGTTGCCATGTCACCACGGCCATCAGGGCCAGCGACGCTACGTTCACGCCGTCCAAGAAAGCCCCGGCCATCGACGACTTCCGTAGGCGCGGAATGAGCGGACCGCTGAGGGCGACAAAGACGAACGACGGCAGAAAAATCGCGACCGTGGCGAGCAACGCCCCCGGCCATCGGCCAAGCACATAGCCGATGAACGTGGCCGTGGTGAACACCGGGCCGGGAGTCACCTGGCCCACGGCGGTCGCATCCAACAACTGTGCCGATGTCAGCCAATGCCAGCGGGCGACGAGATCGGTTTGCAGAAAAGCCAGCAGCACATAGCCGCTGCCGTACAGCACCGAGCCGATTTTGAGAAAATAGAGAAAAAGCGGCGGGAGGCCAACCTGAACTTTGGCAGTGTTCCCGAGTCGAGCGGCGAAGAAGCTGAAAGCAAGGATGCCGCCGGCGATGACGAGCATGACCAGGACCGGCTTCAACCGCCGCCCTTGTTGCTGAGTCCCGCATCGCGTCAAGCCGGCCATCACTCCACCGACAAGGA